>JANMSG010000827.1:0-7779 GCA_031389065.1 Acidobacteriota bacterium
ATGGCTTTGTCGCCCGTTATGCCTACGACTTCAAGCAAGGCGCGAAGCCCGTAATTTCTGGGGTGGCGCAGACCCGCGAGTCCGTATTTGGCGATGACGCGATTTTCGCCCGTCAGCGGCACGATGTCGGCAATCGTTCCGATGGCGGCAATTTTGACGAACGATTCGACGAATCGCGCCTGCTCGGTTTTCATGAGCAGGGCTTGCGCGAGTTTGAAGGCAACGCCTACGCCCGACAGGTTCTTTTCGGGATAATGGCAATCGCTTCGTTTGGGATTGAGTACGGCGTGGGCTTTGGGCAACGCCTCTTCGGGCAAATGATGATCCGTGATGATGACATCGAGCCCTAATGACTTGGCATATTCGACGACCTTTTGCGCGCGTATGCCTGTGTCAACGCTGATGATTAAATGAAAGCCGCGCTCCCTTGCCATATCCATCGCGTCGTCGCGCAAGCCGTAGCCATCTTTCAAGCGCTCAGGGATATAGTAAGAGACATCCGCCCCTATCAACGTCAAAGCTTTTTTCAAGATGACGGTTGACGTAGTGCCGTCAACATCGTAATCGCCGTAGATTAAAATTTTCTCTTTGCGTTCAATGGCTTGTAGGATGCGGTCAACGGCTTCGCGCATATCGCGCATCAGGAAAGGGTCGTGGAGGTGTTCGAGAGTCGGATTGAAAAATCTCTCAGCCGTTGCAATATCGTTGATGCCACGATTGGCTAAGAGCCTGGCAGTGATGTCGGAAATGTGAAGTTCACGCGAAAGCTCTGCGGCTGCCGCTCTGTCAAAAGGCTTATTTACCCATCGTTTGTTTTTAGAATGATTTGGCATTGTTAAAGTATAGGAACTGCTTTCAGAAGCTGTATGGAGGTTTTCAATCCTCAGTATGAAATCCTTTTACGAGCAACTATGATTGCCCCTTTCAACGAATCATAAGATAGCACAAAGCTTTCGTGTTCGCACCATTGCCAAAGAGTGAACGGAGCCCCCACTACCCTGACAACTAAAGACTTCTTTAAAGGTTGACTGTTGTGGTAGTATCAGCGGACAAATTTACGACACATTTTTGGAGGTGCAACGTGATGAACTATTTCTATCGCTCTATTATAAAATCTCTTGTTGTTATGTTGCTGCTTGGCTCTTTTGTCTCTTTTGCCGCGCCGCACGTATCGGCATTTGCTGACGCGGATAATAAAAGCGACAAACTTACCGACCACGCCACATCGAAGGACGCAAGCGGGGCGGCATCTGAAGCTGTGGCTGCCGAGTCAAAGCCATTGAATATTCATAACACGCCGCTCAACAACAGCCTCGAATTTGAGCCAGCCGCAAGAACCCCCCAACCCGGCGCTGCCTTCAAACAAATCTTGAGAGTCAATCTGAACAAGTCCGTGATAAGCGCAAATGCTCCGCTACCGAAGGCAACGCCCAATACTGTGCCGCTGCCTACGCCACAATCGAAAGAGCCGTTGACAAAGATTCCTATGACGGTGGGCGAGAAGTTCAATTCCTTTCTCAAAGGCTCATTTCTATCCGTTGGGCCATATGCTAACGCAGCCTTTTCAGGCGTAAGAGGCGAAGCGACTGACAAAGACCATGACCCCAACGGCGAGAGCGGGCATTTCCTGGCAGATGCAGGCACACGCGCCGCTCGTAGCTTTGCCTTTGGCGCGACTTCAAAATTCTTCTCGCGTTTCGCCTATGCTTCGATCTTTAGACAAGACCCGCGCTTCTTTCGTTCGGGCAAAAAAGGCGCGGGCGCAAGGATCGGTTACGCGGTCTCTCGTGTCTTCATCACGCAAGGCGACAAAGGTGGCAGCCAGTTCAATATCTCTTATCTGGGCGGCGGTCTGACCGCAGCATTTATAGCGAAAACGTGGGAGCGCGAAGAACGCAAGTCAACTGGAAAAGTCTTTTCAAAGTGGGGCAATCATGTCTTCATCACAGCTTTGTCTAACATACTGAGAGAATATCTGGCCGGTCAATAATCGCTGCTGACTTGTAGGAAACCGATTCACCAAAGCGCAAGGCTCAATTTTTATGATGAACCTTGCGCTTTTGATTTTTGTGAGAAGATTTTGATTGAATTGATTCTTAAAGTGGCAAATACATTACAAGATTTTTTAGCTCATCAGCCTCACAGCATTCAATTATCGTAGCTAACTCTTCAATTGCTTGCCCGATGGATAAATCTTTGGGAACGGCAATCACTCCAGGCATCACCTCCGATGATTCCACACGCGAATAAGCGTACTTGGGAATGGTTTTTAAATCGTGAGTGACAAGAACAAGGTTATGCTGAGCCGCCCATTCCAGTAATGTCGGGTCATCAGTTCCTTCCGGCACGGTCTGCTGTGCAATCAGATAATCCAAAGTAGGAATGCGAAGTTTTAATCCTCTGAGGATTTTATGATTGAAGTTCTCATCAAAAATTAGCTTTACCATTTTCTCCCTTTCAGAATATTTGGCTATAAACACAAAACGCCCATCAACAACGAAGCGGGCATGACTCTGCACGGCGGCTTCATTCTCGATGGGCGGGGCTTGCTGTGCGTCTTTACATTACTGCAAAGAGTGACGGAGAGGGGCGAGGAATCACTTCCAAGCGCGGCTCCTTGTTTATTGCAAGCGCGGCTCAATATTTAGTTTTCAAAAATTCGATTAATTTATAAATTACTTTTCGTAAGAACACAAGCGCCTAAGCTTTAAATTACAGCGTACGACGCAAGCGAATTCTTTCACGCAAGTCTTCAGTGTCTATCTTACTTTCGATAAATTGCTTTGTCTCTTCGGCCTCTACTTGCTGTTGCTGTAAATACTCTTCAACCATCCCTTTGTTATCTAGATAATAAGCTATTGCTCCATAGATGTCTTTGTGATGCAAAGAAGGAAAATCATCTTGAATCTGTTCGGCAGTTGCTCCGTGCTTGAACTCGTAAAGCACCGCATCAAGAGGCACACGAGAACCTGTGATTCTGATAGAACCATCCTCCCACATCGTTAAGGGAACCGTTTGTACAGTTTTGAGTTCAAACATATTGCCATTATAAACAAAAAGAGAACTGATGACAGCCAATTAATCATCGGCGACGCTTTCGGCGAACTCTTGTTTGAAGTCCTGGTAAAATTGCAACTGATACAAACGCCAATAAAGACCGTGTTCGTTGAGCAATTCTTGATGCGTCCCTTGTTCGCGTATCTCGCCTTTGTGCATCACGATAATTTTATCCACCGATTGAATCGTTGACAGGCGATGCGCGACGACCAGCGAGGTTCGACCTTGCATCAAGCGTTCGACAGCGTCTTTGATAAGAATTTCCGTTTCCGTATCAATCGAACTCGTTGCTTCATCCAGAATCAACACGCAAGGATCGTGCGCCAAGGCTCTTGCGAAGCTAATCAATTGTTTCTGTCCGACGGAAAGCCCCGCGCCGCGTTCTCGCACTTCTGTCTGGTAGGCTTCGGGCAAGCGTTGGATGAATGGGTCGGCGTGAACTTCTCTTGATGCAGACTCTAGTTGCGCCTCACTGATTGCCTTGGTGCCCAGTTTGATGTTGCCTGCGATGTCGCCGGAAAATAGAAAAACATCTTGCAGCACGATGCTGAAGTTTTCGCGCAACCCCTGCAAATCCATCTCGCGTATATCAACACCATCCAAAAGAATCTGCCCGCGCTGTATGTCGTAAAACCGCAACAGTAAATTGGTGATGGTCGTTTTGCCTGCGCCCGTGTGGCCTACGAAAGCGACTTTCTCGCCAGGCGCGACGGTAAACGACACGTCTTTTAAAATCCAATCTTCATCTTTGTAAGCGAACCAGACGTTGCGAAATTCTATGCGACCTTGGGCGCGCCCTGATTGTACGGGCTTTTCAGGCGATTGAATGGCTACCGGTTCGTCAAGAAGTTTCACAATACGCTCTGCCGCAGCCATCGCCGCTTGCAAGATGTTGTACTTTTCGCTGATGTCGGAAATTGGCTCATAAAAAGACCGCGCCAGTTGAATGAAAGCCACCAATGTGCCGATGGTGACCACGCCTTGAATTACCTGTCCGCCGCCATACCAGATAATCAAAGCGATGCCTAAAGCGCCGATGATTTCGACTGCCGGATAAAAGATGGCGTAAAAATAGATGGTGTCAATGTTAGCCTGCCGATGCGCCTGATTGATCTCTTTGAACTGGCGCATCTCTTTTTCTTCGCGATTGAACAACTGCACAACGGGCATACCTGTGATGTGTTCCTGCAAGAAAGCGTTGATGCGCGCAATGCGTGTGCGAACCGAACGAAAAGCGGTTCGCGCGCCGAGCCGAAACCAAGTTGTCAAAGCAACCAACAGAGGAACGATTGCAAAAGATACCAGCGCGAGTTGCCAGTTTGCCTGGAACATCCAGATGACGATGTAGCCGATCATCGCTAAATCGCCGAAGATGACAATCACGCCAGCCGTGAACATTTCATTGAGCGCGTCAACATCGCTTGTCAGTCGCGTCATCAAACGACCGACGGGATTGCGATCATAAAATTGTACGTCGAGTTGTTGCAACTTGGCGAAAATCTCTTTTCGCATGTCGTACATGATGAACTGACCCATCTTCTGCATCACGATGGCTTGCGTGTAGATGACACCGAACGCCAGTATGCTGGCGATCAAAAACAGAATGGCTATAAAGGCTATGCCTTGAAAGGCGTTGCCGCCAAAGCCGAAATGGTCGGCAGAGGTTTTGACCAACAGAGCAAACCCCGTCAAAGGTGTGTTAGGGTCCGGCGCAAGAAAAATATCAATTGCAGCTTTCGTAAGCGGCGGTCCTGCAAGCGAAAGCGGCGCGCTGACAACGGTAAGCAACAGCGAAGTAATCGCGTACCACTTGTAAGGCCAAAGATATTTCAGCATACGACGCATCAAACGCGAGTCGTAGGCTTTGCCTAACACTTCTTCTTCGTGATGATCTGCCATAATTCAGATGTCAGATGTCAGATGTCAGATGTTAGTCGCCGTGAGTTGTTCTCTCACTGGCATCTAGTATCTGACATCTATTTTTAACTAGCTGCAAGCTCTTCTTCGAGCAATTGTTTGTCGTACAATTCGGCATAAATGCCGCCGCGTGATACGAGTTCGTCATGAGTGCCGCGCTCTGCAATTTTGCCGTCTTCGAGTACGACGATTAGATCAGCATCCTTCACGGTTGAAACGCGATGCGCGACGATTAAACTGGTTCGCCCGCGCATGATGTTGCGCAGATGACCTAAGATTTTTTCTTCGGTGTAGGTGTCAACGGCGGAAAGCGAATCATCGAGAATCAAGATTCGCGGACGGCGTATCAAGGCGCGGGCGATTGCCGCGCGCTGTTTTTGTCCGCCCGAAAGCGTAATGCCGCGCTCGCCTAAAATGGTTTCGTAGCCCTTAGGAAATTCGGCGATGTCGTCGGCAATGCCTGCTTCAAAAGCCGCTTCTTCAATCTCTTTTCTCGTCGCATCTTCAACGCCAAAGGCTATGTTTTCGGCGATGCTCTCGCTGAACAGAAAAGTCTCTTGCGGCACGTAACCAATCGAAGAGCGCAAAACTTTCAAAGGGATTTCTCGAATCGGGCGACCGTCAATCAAGACTTGCCCGCCTTCTGCGTCAAGCAGGCGCGGCACTAAATTCATGAGCGTTGATTTGCCTGAACCGACGGCACCGACAAAGGCTACGGTCTGCCCCGCAGGAATGCGCAGGTTGATGTTTTCAAGCGATGTAGAGGCCGCGACGCTGTCGTACTTGAAAGTGAGATTGCGGAATTCGATTTCGCCGGTGATTTCTTTGATCTCCTGGGTCTCTTCGGTATCGCTGATGGCGGGTTCGGTTTCCATGATTTGATTCATGCGACCCATCGAAGCCATACCGCGCTGGAAAATATTGATCACCCAGCCGAGCGCAATCATCGGCCACACCAGAAAGCCCAAATAGAGATTGAATTGAAAAAATTGCCCGATGGTGATCGAACCATCAACGACGAGTCTGCCGCCGAACAAGAGAACGGCTATGAAGCCAAGTCCTATGAAAAATTGCAGCATCGGATGAAAGATTGCAGAGAGTCTGATCAAACCTAAATTGCGATTGACGAATTCGTGATTGACCTTTTTAAAGCTTTCGATTTCGGACTGCTCTTGTGTGTAAGCGCGAATGACGCGGACTCCCGAAAGCGATTCCTGTGCGCGATTTGAGACGATGCCGAAATATTCCTGCACATCTTGAAAACGGTCGTGGATGCGCTTGGAAAAATATTGCGTGGCAAAGGCTACGAGCGGGATGGACAGGAAAGCCAGCAATGTCAATCGCCAACTGATTCCTGCCATAATCGGCAGCATCAAGACGAATGAAAAGATCGTGTTGACCGAATACATCAACGCGGGTCCCACGATCATACGCACAGCGCCTAAGTCGTTCGTAGCGCGCGCCATCAAATCGCCGGTGCGATTCTTTTGATAAAATTCGAAAGGCAGTCGTTGCAGATGCTCGTAAAAATCGTTGCGTAAATCATATTCAATGTCACGCGACATATTGATCAGCACACGGCGTTGGGTGAATAGAAAAACGCCTTGCACGACGCTGATTAAGACGACCAAGCCACCGTATTGAAGAAGGATTGAATGATTAACTCCTGTATTGAGGTCATCCACAGCGTTGCGTATGGCAATGGGCGAAGCGAGTTTGACGAGGTTGGTCATAAAGACGCAGATGACGCCGAATATGATTTTACCTTTGTAGGGCGCGAAGTAGCTGAGCAGTCTTTTGAAAGGAGTCATATCTGGTCAACAAAACTTTCCAGGCGCTGGTTCGCCGTAAGCCAATTCAATTATGAAACAAGTTGCGTTATCAACCGATGTTAGGCGAGTTTCGTTTAGCCCACGTATGTGGGCGACAGCATATAGCCCAGTGTGAAGCGAAGCGCAACGCTGGGTGAGGGATTGCAACCGAATATTCTAGCCCGCGAAGGCGGGCGATAGCGTTTTGTTCAACCATCTATCACCCGCTACGCGGGCTAGGCAAATCACGGAGCGCTCATCTACCCCGCGCTCGCGCACGGGGCTTTATGCTGTCGCCCGCTTCGCGGGCTGTTCAACTACAGAATCACTGCATAACATCAATCAGTAAAATTGTTATTGTAGCGGTCGCTTTGAATTTACTCAAACTGCGGCATGGCGTGAATAGATGATCTGGCGGTTAAATGGTTTAACGAATCGGCTGGTTGATTCTAATTTTCTTCAAAATACGGTTTCCTACAACTACTATTCTCTTTTGTCCATCTCGTTGGTTAGTTCCAACCTGGCACTTGCAATTGTGTGCTTTCCTTCGTATAGCAGTTCACGTATCCGTAGAACTATTTCGACATCTTTTCCAGTGTAAACACGCTCCCCTTGTTTGTTCTTTTGAGGAGCTAACAGAGGGAATTCGACTTCCCAATAACGGAGTACGTGAGGCTGTACTCCTACTATTTCCGCTACCTCTTTAATATCGAAGTTCACTTTGCCCTCAAACATCGGTATGGATATTTTAAGCTTCCTCAATAAGCCTTTTTAGTTCTCCTGCTTCATTGTGAGGAATGTTCTTTTCGATGAATGCGCTAGCAAGCACCTCGAAATAGTTATCGTGTCCTTGCACAACGTAGTGATGATAGGTTCTTTTATCCCAGCTCTTCCAATTTGGGTAGGCGCTGATTCTTTGCTCACTTGCTTGGCTCAACCAGATTGAGTTTTGAATTTCAAAGATACTTGAATGATGTCTCCTCCCTTTGATCTT
>JANMSG010000142.1:0-6988 GCA_031389065.1 Acidobacteriota bacterium
GCGATTGTTACATTGCCCCGCGCGCCAGACGTCGCGGATTAGCCACTGCGCTGCATCGCCTGAGCTTGAAAGAGATGCACGAAGACGGTGTTGATTTTATGTACGGACCACCCAATCCGAACAATTTTGCCGCCCTCATCAAAGCAGGCTCACATGGCGTAAGCCATTTCAAACGCTTCGTCAGACCTCTCAAAGGAAGTTCCGTTTATCGCTTCGCATTTGATCGGTCGCCATCGGAATTAGAAGCCCGTATTGCCGGTTTGCCCATCAGGATTTTGGATCGCGTAACCAAAGTTGACGCGCGCGGACTGCAGCTTGAACCGGTCACCGAATTTTCCGAAGAGTTCGATTCGATGTTCGAGCAAGCCCATACCTCCACAGGTGTAGTCTTAGTCCGTGATCGCAAATATCTAGCCTGGCGCTACCAAAAAGGGACTTCGCGCAAACAACTTCCATTTGCCTTACGCCTCGATAGAAAACTTGTAGGAATCGCGGCGCTCGAATTTGCCGAGGACCACGCGGCGATTGTTGAATTATTCACGATTGGTGATGTGAAGTTGATCGATTCGGCGTTGCAACTCTTGTTAAGCAAAGCTACGGAGATGGATTGTGCGATTCTGGAAATTAGCTGCACGCCAAACGGTTTGCTTGCATCCAGGCTCCAGCGCTTCGGTTTTATGGGGCGATCAGAGCGCGGTTTTCAAGTAGCTGTTGCCGACGGAGACTTGCAACTGAGCACGCTGCTTCATCCTGAGAGTTGGAATTTTCTAGCCGCTGATCAAGACATGGACTCGTTCTTTTCGCCAATGCCTGAATGAAATTCTACGAAGCCGCAACCGATTTGTAGCAATCACTGCCGGACATTTCCCGCATTACCAAACGGCTGAAAAAAGAGCAGAAGCGGCGCACACTGATGTTTCAACGGCGCGCCGCTTTGCTTTTATTTCTACGATGTGGGTTTGTTGAACTTGGCGTCTTCGATTGAGACGTTATGCTTGACCTCTGTGAGTTTGATGACGAAACTAATGGCATCAGAGTTCTGTTTGACGGTGAAAGGAATCTTTACTCCATCCACTTCCCTGTAGTCTTCAAGGTACACATCCACGTGCATCTTGCCTTGCACAGTTTCAACATCCATTTCCTGACGAAGGAGCAAACCTGTCTGCGCGTCAAAGTAGAGGGTTTCAGGGGAACCCTCTGTTGGCGTAGCAACGACCACATACACATCTTTATCGCCTACCTTCTGCTTGCTCTTCACTTCCATTTTCGGGAAACGTTCTTTCATTCGGATTGGCGCATAGAAATCCGCATTGCGCTTTGCCATAGCAAGTTCAGCGCCGCTTTTTTCGCGCAATCCGTTCATTGGATCTTGCGCCCACGCGATGGTCCCTGTGAAGCCCTCGTGAAATGCTCCCATACCTTCAATATTTACAATGACCAAATTCTTGTTCGGAGATTTTGCATAAATCTCTATGGGGCCGCCCGCGCCCATTGCTGGTATGTCGAACATTCCTTTTTCCACGCGACTGGTCAATTTTTCATACGCCGCTTTGCCGCCGCTTGCTTGCACATATTTATCGATGAGCTGGTCAGCCGTTGGCAATGGCGTAGCTGGCGTTGCAGGAGTTGGCTTTGTCGCAGGCTTGTCCTGACCAAAGGCCGGACCGATTGCTATCAAAGCAAAAAGAAAAATAATTAAAACTCGTTTCATTTGTTTGTCCTCTCGATGTGGTTATATTCGCGCCCTGACGAGGGATCATTCGTCGGGGCGCGCTTGGTTAAAAAAAATAATTACCGAACGTTTGCAACGGCTTTCGAGCGTTTCAGAATCTGCTCAATTGCAGACTCCATTTGCGTATCACGACCGTTGAGCAAAGCGCCGCGATGCCATTTCACTTCAATATCCGGAATCACGCCGCGTCCTTCAATCAACACGCCTTTCGGAGTTTTGAAATCGGCAATCGCGTATTGAAAGAGCGCACCCGTCGGAAGCTTTTGAAAAGTTGACGGGAGAGCTGCGCCCAGACTGCGTTCTCCTATGATGACGGCGCGCCCTAATTCCTGCATACCACCCGCGAATATCTCGCTGGTTGAAGCGCTCCCCCCATCTATCAAAATGACTACAGGTCGAAGATACGGATTCTGTTGCGGAAAGACCACGAATTTCACTTCACCGGTTCGCATTTTCATAGAACCGAGCGAGCCGCCATGATTTGACAACAATCCGGCTATGCCGCTTGCCATGCCACCCAAGCCGCCTGGGTTGCCGCGCAAATCAAATATGATTCCTGTCGCATCATTCATAGAGCTGACCGCATCACGAATGCGCTCGGTTAAAATCGGCACAAAGGTGTTGAATCGGATGTAGCCGATATTGTTGGCGACTCGTTTTGCTTCAAACTCTGTGTATTGCGGCGGGAAATTCCCCAGACGTTTTGACAATTCACCTTTCAATCTCTGGCGCTCCAGCGTAACTTCATGCGCTTTGTTGCGCCCGTCAAGATAGGTCAGTCGAACAGAACTTTCGGGTTTGCCGTTTACGCGAGCCATCACGGCGCGCATAGTTCGCATATTCACCCAACCGGCATTCTCTTTTCTTTTGAGGGCGCGCTCGTAGATCTGCTCGACGATTGTATCGTCAATTTTTTTAATGATGAATCCGGATTTAATCCCTGTTTGTGCGGCTTTCGACTCTGACTCAACATGGATAATGACCGCCTGACCCTCAATGATTCGCACATCAATGCCGACCCCACCCATCGTCGGCTCTTTGACATCATCGGCAATGATGGCTTCAGGCGGGATGATGTTGAAATGCGATTGATGAAGTTCGCCCAGCATCTCTTGCAACAAGGTGTAGAGCGCGTTGTTGTCGGTAAGTGTTGAGACCTGCGGCTCGTATTTTTCACGTACTTTTTGCCAGTTAACGCCGCCGAGGGTCGGGTCGAAATGTTTCTCTTTGACGGTGCGCCAAACGATGTCGAAGGTCTCTTTTCTGAGTTCTGCGGCGCTTTTTGTATCGTCAGCGTTGAACGAAGACGCTGCCAGTTGAAGGGCTATGTTGCTTTGCGCTGCAGCGACGGAAGCCAACAACAAGGTCAGCAGCACCATTCGGTAAACTTTTTTCATGTAATTAAAGCCTCGCATTCCGTATAGCCATTGAAAAAGCGAACGACACGACGAACATAAAATCAAAATCTGATGTGTCGAACGATTTATTTTTGCAAAGAGTTTTATTTTTCTCTTTGCCCCCTCTTTTCTATTCGCTTTTCAGGTCCCGACACGCGGGACAAAAATTGTTGCCTTATCAGGCTTCAATCAATCGCATAAGGCTTTCAGCTTTGCCTTGATATGCTTTGATGGTCGCTACGTTTTTCTTTTCGATTTCTGTAAGCAAACTTTCGCTAAATTTCGGATTGGCTTTGTACCAGGCGAAACTCGAAAAGTATTTTTGCAGCCATTTGTCTTTGAAGATTTTGCCACGCCGCGCATAAATTTCATTGCGCAACTTGCTGGCGTCTTCCAGAAACATTCCTTCGAGCAAATCGTTTGTGACAAATTTTGTACTCAACTCCTCGTGAATCCGGTTTTCATAGGCGACGATCGTTGCTATGTTTTTCTTTTCAATCTCTGACAACTCAGGCTCTTTGAAATCGTCCATAGGTTTGTACCAACTTTGCCCGTAAAAATATTCTTGAATCCAGAAGGTTTTGAATTGACGATTGCGCCGCGCGTAAATTTCATTTCTGATCAAACGCAGTTCATGCAGACTCAAGCCTTTAAAAAGATCTTCGGTTATCAAGCGCTTTTGAAATGAAATCATATCGCCCGGCGCGAGTTTCAAATTGCGCTCGGTCTTTTGAAACTCGGTAAGCACAGTGATATTTTTACGCTCAATTTCAGATAGACTGCCTGGGTCGTATTTTGCCGCAGCCGTGTACCAGTAACGCTCTTCAAAATAGGTCTGAAGGCTGGGCTCTTCATCGAAACGCTTGCCGTGAATGGCTTCGATTTCAGATTGCATGATATGAAGTTCGGCAAGCGTAGGTTTGCCAAGCATCTGTCTGGAAATCAGTTTATCTTTATAAAATCTGAGGTCGCCGGGTTCTACGCGCTTGTGCTTGCGCGCTTCTGCTTCACGAATGGTGTCCAGATTTTTTCGCTCGGTGTTATTGAGCATGGCGTTGTTGAATTTGTCATCGGGCTGATACCACTTCTTGGTATAGAGGAAATCCTGAATCTCCTGTTCGACGAATATGCGCCCGTGACGACCAAAGACGAGGCCGCGCATGAGTTTCAACTCTTTGAGAGGAACTCTGGGAAGGTCTTCGGGCCTGACGAGCTTTTTGGCAAAATCAAATTTTTCCCATTCGCTAATCGGAATGTGATCCTGCATCGTGAAGCCACACAGCAACGCGATTATGGAGGATGCCAATACACTCACTTTACCAATCTTGCGCAATTTCCTTTGCATCGTAACTCCTTCCTGCAAATTTTCGATACCGCCCTTAGATGCCGGTTTCAGATTTTCGCATCTACGGTTTCAGGTATAGTTTAATGCCTTCCGCAATAGCTTTCGCCATTTTCATTTGACCGTCTTCGGTCTTGATAAATTCGGCATCCTCTTTGTTGCTTAAAACGACCATTTCAATTAACACCGCAGGCACTTCGGAAAAGATAGAGCCGGTCAGCGCGCCTTGTTTTGAGCCTACGAAAGTTTTTGAATCGCCGCGCACGCCGCCATCTTTCAAGACCCCTGCAAGCGCACTCACCAGGCCTTTATGGACCAGGTCTGCCGCGACTTTGCTGCGCTCGATGATCGCTTGAGAAGGCCCTGTCACGCCTTGCACAGTGCCTTGTCTGTCAGGGCTGTAAACGGCGAATCCCGAATCTGTGCTGGCGTCGCAATGCAGGCGAATCATCACTGCGGCTTTCGCCTGATTGGCAATCATGGCGCGCGCTTTGTTGGTGACAACTTCCTCCTCTTTCGATTTCGTCATGACTACTTTGAAGCCTTCTGCTTCAAGCAAGGTTTTTAACTTCAAGCCGACAACCCAGACGATGTGAACTTCTGTGGTACCGTTTTGCAAGACATTGCCGGCGCTGGTTTCCGAAGGATGCCCAGGGTCAATGCAGATCACCGGATTGTTTTTTTGCGACGACGGTTTACTTGGTTCACTGGCTTGTCGCGCTTGATTTGCCTGGGTTGATTCTGTGGACTGGTTCGATTGAGTTGCCTGGCTTTGCGGCAGACAACTCTGAAAGCAAACAGTTAAAAGCGCGAGTATGGTGAGTATTTTCATATTTCTATGACCGATCAAATAAGCCTCAATCAGTTTAGCTTACCCGTTCAAGCAGCGACAAGCAGCCTTATTGCTCGCCTTGTTTGATAGCCCTTACGCGCCAGTGCTATCATCAAACATTGAGTGTCCAAGGTTTTCTGCTTCGCGTGTGCGGAAAAGAGTTTGTAACGAACCTTCAGCATCTGACACCTTTCATATGAATGAAACACAAGTAACAGTAATCGGCGGCGGCTTGGCAGGCAGCGAAGCCGCCTGGCAGGCGGCAGAACGCGGCGCCAAAGTAAGGCTTTACGAAATGCGCCCTGTGCGCGCAACACCTGCGCACAAGAGCGCCAATCTAGGCGAGATTGTTTGCTCGAATTCTCTGAAATCGGACGAGCCGGGAAGCGCTCCCTTCCTGCTCAAAGAAGAGCTCAGGCGCGGCGGTTCGCTCATGCTTGCCGTTGCACATCAAACCTCCGTACCCGCTGGCGCGGCTCTCGCCGTTGATAGAGAGAAATTTTCAGAAGAAGTGACGCGCCGCATTGAAGCGCACCCGAACATCGAAGTCATTCGCCAAGAGATCCAAGAGATTCCTCGAACAGGCGTTGTCATTATCGCTACAGGTCCACTGACGTCGCCCGCGCTATCAGAGCAAATTGCCAAACTCACAGGCTCAACGCATCTCTATTTTTACGACGCGATCTCGCCCATTGTTGACGCGGAGACCATCAATTACGACATCGTCTGGCGGGCTGCGCGTTATGACAAAGGCGGCCCCGATTACATCAACTGCCCTATGGATGTAGCGCAGTATGAGGTTTTTTACGAGGCTTTAATTGGTGCCGAATCTGTGCCGCTTCACGATTTTGAAAAGACCATGTATTTTGAAGCCTGTTTGCCCATCGAAGAGATTGCGCGACGCGGAAAAGATACGCTGCGCTTTGGCCCTATGAAGCCAGTAGGACTGGTCAATCCGCGTACAGGTTCTATTCCTTACGCGGTTGTGCAACTTCGTCAGGAAAATCTTTTAGCCGATAGTTACAACCTTGTGGGCTTTCAAAACCACTTAAAGTACGGCGCGCAAAAAGAGGTACTGCAAAAGATTCCGGGACTAGAGCAAGCCGAATTCATACGACTGGGACAAGTGCATCGCAACACCTTTATCTGCGCCCCCGCAGTGCTCAGCGAAACCCTGCAAATGCGTGAGCAGCCGCGCATTCTCTTTGCGGGGCAAATTTCAGGCGTTGAAGGGTACATTGAAGCGATGGCTACAGGATTTATGGCAGGCGTTCATGCGGCGGAAATTATCGCTGGCAGCGAACCTCACGAACCGCCTCGCCGTACAGCTATGGGCAGCTTGACAAACTATATTGCAAATTCGGAGGCGAAGAATTTTCAACCGATGAATATTACCTTTGCGCTTTTGCCGCCGCTTGAAATCGCTGATCGCAAGCGCATGAAACGAAAGAGAGATCGTCACCTTTTGCAAGTTGAGTTGGGCTTGAAAGATTTTGAAGAGTGGCGCGCCAGTTATCTGTCTCGTAGCCTGTGATGAAACCAGTAGGCAGTAGGCAGTAGGCAGTAAATAGTCAGTGATTATGAAAAAAAATCAAGCAAATCAATCTTCAAGTTTAAGAGCCCTCATCGTCCATTTTCGTCTCCAATTCCTATATGGCTTTTTTTATAGCTGCGGGGTTGCGATA
>JANMSG010000143.1:0-3820 GCA_031389065.1 Acidobacteriota bacterium
CCTGTTGGTTCAACGGAAGCGCACGGGCCGCATCTGCCGCTTGCAACAGACGTGATTATCTCTGAAGAGATGTCGCGTCGCGCTGCCGAAAAACTAAAGGCGCAAGGCATAGAGGCTTTCGTATTGCCGCCGCTTGCTTACAGCGTAACCGAATTCAGCAAAGATTTTTCAGGCACCATTTCAATTAGAAAAGAGACCGCCACGGCAATCATTCGCGACATCTGCGTGTCGTTGTATAAACAAGGTGTGAAACTCGTAGCGATTGCCAATTCGCATCTTGAGCCTGAACACATCAATTCAATCAACGACGCGATTGCCCAAATCAAAGATGAGACAGGTCGCATTGTAGCTTTTCCAGACAAACGGAAACGCCGCTGGGCGATGACTTTGACGGAAGAGTTTCGTCGCGGAGACTGTCACGCCGGGGCTTATGAAACTTCTTTGATGATGCGAGTGCGACCTGAACTTGTGCGCGAAGAGGTGCGTGAACAGCTTGAGCCAGTCAATATCTCCATTGCTGAAAAGATTTATGAAGGCGCGCGCGACTTTAACGAAGCGGGCGCAACGGAGGCATATTTCGGGAGTCCCAAAATAGCATCGTGCGAAGAAGGTGAAACCAGTTACAACGCGCTTTCAGATATGCTGGTTACGGCTGTGCTGGAATGTTTACCTGAAATGTAACGACTCGACGAGTTATTCGTTATAAAGCGGCGATGTTTATCAGGCTTAGACTGTTGGACTATAACTTTCGTTATAGTCCAACTTCGTACTCTGGTTTAATGACAGAGTGTAGAATTTGAGTTATCTTCACCAACGAGGTATAGAGATAGCTGGTTGAACCTTTCAACCAGCTATCCCTATACAGTGAGCGTTACTATTTAGCATACATTTAAACCTCGCCCGCAGTGAGTCTCTCGGCAGAGAATTACGCGGGCGAATTTTTTATCTTTCGAAGTTGGCTTCCTTAATACTGATTGGATACTCGTGGCGATTCTAGTGCAGAGCGGGATTGTTCTGTAGATATTTCTCCAGGGAGAGTCCATTCAGGTGGCGCATTGGTTCAAGTCTTGAGCGCTTTTCATTAACAATATTATGCTTCCAATCTGAAAATTTGGATGTAAGCACAAATAAAGATAACCTGGAACCGGAAAATTGGCTTGAGGATTTTACCCTTTGGAGAATTTTATGTCGTTGAAGTTTCTTAGCAATTTCGGCAAAACTTTTGTCGGACTGCTCATTCTCGCTCTCTTCGTGCCCCCAACCTTTGCTCAACTCACTGAGTCCACGCTCAAAGGCGTAGTTAAAGATTCGGCGGGCAATGTCGTGGCGGCTTCCCCCGTCGTCGCTAAGAACGAAAACACCGGGCAAGTGCGCTCAACAGCTACCGATGATAACGGCGCTTTTTTTATGGCGGCTTTGCCCTCCGGCAGTTACACCATCTACGTTCGTGTGCCGGGATTCAAGACCTTCGAGCAAGCGAATCTCAAACTCAATGTCGGGCAAACTACCGAACTCAACATCAAACTTGAAATTGGCGAAGTCAGCGAAAAGGTTGAAATTACCTCAAGCGAATCGAAAGTTCCGGTTTCAACCGAAGGTCGTTTGTCGGACACGTTCGTGCAGAGTGATATAGCGAATTTGCCGCTGGCGCAACGCGACGTTTTCCTTTTGCCGAAATTAAGTGCGGGCGCAACTGCTATACCCGGCGCAGCGTCTTCCACGAAACTGAGCAGTTCGCCTATCATAACGGTCAATGGCAATCGCTATCGCGGCAACAACTATGTTCTCGATGGCGCGATAAACACCAATCCGAACAACACGGGCGAACCTTCGATTGTGCCGAGTCTGGACTCGCTCGAAGAGGTTCAAGTTCAAACAGGCAATTTTTCAAGCGAGTTCGGACGCGGCAGCGGAGCCGTCATCAATCTGCGCACGAAATCCGGCACCAATCAATTTCACGGCAAGTTCTGGGAGTATCACCGCAACGCTGCCTTGAATGCCAGAAACTTTTTTTCATCAGAGCGCGCGCCGCTGACTTTTAACCAATTCGGCGCAAATCTCGGCGGTCCGCTGATCAAAAACAAGACCTTCTTTTTCGCCTCTTATGAAGGCACACGCAATGCCACAGGGCAAGCTTTGACCTTTCAGGTGGAGACTCCCGAATTCAGAGATTATGTTTTTCGCACAGCGCCAAATAGCATAGCGGCGCGGCTCTTGAAAGATTTCCCGGCGCCTACGCCTGTGCCAGGTTCAGGCGCTCAAAAGTACGCGGACCAACGCGATCTCACGACTCCGCAAGGCGTCATTCCGGCGCTCGGTCGCGCCGCCGTGACGCTCAAAGATTACGTGCGTTTCGATCAATACCTGGGGCGTCTGGATCACACTTTCAACGACGGCAAAGACAAATTGACAGGCAGATGGATTGCCGAGTATCAACGAGATGAAGGCGGCACAAGTTCTTCGAGAGCGACGCAAGGCAAAGCCATTCGCGGCAGTCGCGGAGCTTTTGATGGCTTCTTTGGCAATCTCAACCTCGGGCATCTTCGCATCTTCCAGCGTTTCGTCAACGATGCGCGATTCTCTTTTCAAACGCTTGACACCATGCGCGGTAACGACGAAGCAATTGTTCCTGACATCACCATCACAGGAATGAATGCGCCTTTCGGAGATAGCTTCATCAGCAAAACCAAGCTTCGCAGTTATGAACTGCGCGACACAGTGATTCTTGATAAAGGCACGCTCTCTATGCGTATAGGTTTTGAGTTCAGAAGAATCTTCAAGGGGCTTTCCCTGGGTAAGCCCAACGCCGGAGCTTTCTCGTTCAACAGCATCGCGGATTTTGCCGCCGACCGTCCTTTCCGCCAGACGCTTACGGTTGACCCTGTAAGCGGTGAGCCTGTCAGTTTCCCGCGCTTCTTTACGCAATACGAAAGCGGCATCTTCTGGCAAAATGATTGGAAAGTCAGTTCCCGTCTCAACCTCAGTTTAGGCATTCGGCACGATTATTTCGGCACGGTGTCAGAGCGCGATGGTAAGCTTTCATCAATCGTCTTCGGACAAGGAAACGATTTTCGAGATCGGCTGGCGAGCGCGGCGATTACGCGAGTTGATCGTCTCTACCATCCCGAAAAGAAGAATTTTTCACCGCGCATAGGGCTTTCATATGATCCGTTCGGCGACGGCAAAACGGCTGTCAGAGCCGGTTTCAGCCTCGCCTATCAACCCCATCACGGGCAATCAATTTCAGGTGCCCGCGCTTTGCCGCCGGATGCCATTCAAGGCGTCATTCAACCTTCTGCGAGAATCGGCACACAGATTCTTTATGGCATTCCTGTGCCGTTTAATCCTGAGTTTGGGCGTGGCTTAAACGACAAAGGCGGCGTCAAGAGTCGCCCAGGCGAACCACCGATTCGCATCACAGGCTTCGTAATCAATCCGGACATCAAGACGCAATACAGCGAAAGTTGGTTCGGCAATATTCAGCGCGAAGTCATCAAAAACTGGATTGTCGAAGTCGGCTATGTCGGCACCAACGGGATCAATCTCGAACGCATAGACGATGTCAATCGTTTCAATGGAGATTTGCTCGACGGCGTTGAAAACCGCATCAATCCGAACTTCGGTCCACTCCTGTTTGTCACCAACGGTGTGACTTCCAGCTACCACGCAATGACGGCAGAGGTACGCCATAATTTCTCGAAAGGCTTTTCACTGCAATCGAATTATCGCTGGTCGAAATGGCTCGACACTTCGTCGGACACTTCGACGGGACAATTTGCGGACAACTCGGAACCCGGCAAGGATGAAGAGCAAGGCATTG
>JANMSG010000208.1:0-10355 GCA_031389065.1 Acidobacteriota bacterium
TTGGATAGTACGAATGCGCTCATACCAAGTGCCACTGTTACGATTACAAATCAAGCTACGGGCGCCACGCGCAACGTCAAAACTAACGATGTGGGTGTCTTCGTTGCAGCCCAACTCCAGCCCGGCAAATACGACATCACCGTCGAGAAGACTGGTTTCAAGAAATTTGTGAAAACTGATGTACCCCTTAGCGCCATAGAGCAGGTCAATGCCGGTGATTTCCTTCTCGAGGTTGGCCAGGTCTCGGAGGCCATCACGGTGACCGCCGACACCTCACTCATTCAAATCCAGAGCGAGTCGGGCGAGCGCTCCGGCTTAGTAACCGGCACGCAGCTCAGAGATCTGGCACTCAACGGTCGAAACTACCATGATTTCTTGAAGACACTGCCCGGCATCGTCACCGGCAACGTCAATGCCGGCCAGGTATCGTCTTCGACTGGCAGTCTTGGGAGTTTCAGCGTCAACGGTACACGCACCAACCAGAAGGAACTTACCGTTGACGGCTCATCCAACATTGACACAGGCAATAACGTTGACACCCATGCATCGCTCAACCCCGATGCGATTGCCGAAGTCAGAGTGTTGACCTCGAACTTTCAGGCCGAATATGGCCGGGCTGGCGGTGCCTTTATCGCCGTGGTGTCGAAGTCCGGCACAAAGGATTTTCATAGCGTCTTGCGCTACTTTCATCGCCACGAAGGGATGAACGCCAACAACTTTTTCCGCAACGCTCAGGGGCGGCGACTAAATGGGACGGAAATCCAACCGCGTCCACTCTACCGCTACAACTATTTCGGTTATGACATCGGCGGGCCGATTCACCTGCCGTTTGGGCCGTTGAAGAGTTTCAATAAGAATAAGGACAAACTCTTCTTTTACTGGAGCCAGGAGTGGTATGAACAACTGGCGCCGGAAGGGGCGCGCGATATCCGTGTACCGACCTTATTGGAACGCGAAGGCAATTTCTCCCAGACTACTGACGGCAACGGCAACCCGATCACGGTTAGAAATCCGAACACGGGTCAGCCCTATCCAGGCAACATCATTCCTCGCAGCGACTGGTTTGCCAGCGGTCAAGCGATCCTCAAGCTCTACCCGGAGCCCAACGTAACAGGCGATCCGCGATTCAATTTCACCTCCACCATACCGACCCAGTACCCGCGCCGGGAAGACATTTTGCGCATTGATTATAATATCTCGGAGCGCACACGTCTGACGGCGCGCTTCACAAACAACCAGGAAAAGAGATTGCTGGCTTACGGCAGTTTCGCAAGCGACCTGAATTTCCCGCTCGCGCCAATCTCTTTCCCGCGCCCCGGTCGCAACGGTGTGCTGTCTTTGACACATAGTTTCAGCCCGACGTTGACCAACGAATTCATCTTCGGGCCAAGCAGCAACTTCATAGATCTGCGTCCCGCCGGTGACAATGCTTTGGCCAGCACCCACGGCATCGCGGTTCCGAAGCTATTCCCGGGCGTGGGCGCCGGTTACGTCCCGAATTTCCGTTTCGGCGGCATCGCCAATCAGGCCTTCCCGTTCACCAATTTCAACGGGCTGCCATTCATCAACCAGAACCATACTTTCAACTTCATTGATAACATCTCCAAGATCATTGGTCCGCACACCCTCAAGGCGGGTTTTTACGCACAGCGTAGCCGCAAAGACCAGACGGTGTTTGCGCGCACGGACGGCGACATTAACTTTAACAATGACTCAAACAACTCCCGCAATACGGGACACCCTTACGCGAATGCGCTGCTGGGCATCTATAACTCCTACACCCAGGCCAACAACTCCGTCAAAGGGCTCTACAGGTACTGGAACATCGAGGGCTACCTTCAGGACAACTGGAAGGTGAGCCGCCGCCTGACGCTCGATTACGGCTTGCGCGTTTCCTGGTACGAGCCACAATACGACAGACTGTTACAGACAGGCTCGTTCAACCCAACACAATACGACACGGCAAGAGCCGTCAGGCTTTACTTCCCGGTTTGTATCAACAATGCGAGTAGCTGTGCCGGCGGAGCCAACCGCCGTGCCGTTGACCCGTCGTTGCTTCGTCCGGGCTTTACCCCGACGTCGGCGAATACCTTACCGTCGAACTTCATCGGCGCGATCGTACTAGGAAGCGGCGACTTAGCCAACGGCATCGGACAGGCAAGTAAAGGCTATCCGCGTGGTGGGTATGAGGATCGCGGGGTGCAGTGGGGACCGCGCTTCGGTTTCGCATACGATCTGTTTGGCGATGGCAAGACGGTCATTCGCGGTGGCGCTGGTATTTCCTATGATCGCGTCCAAGGCAATATTGCTTTCGATCAAATCGCCAATCCGCCGACCGTGCTTCAGCCCCAATTGCTTTTTGGCCGCCTCGCCGACCTCACTCCGGGACAGACTGGACTGCTCGCTCCCTCGGGTGCGGTCGGCTATGCCCTGGAGGGGCATGTCCCGACGGTTTACAGCATGAGCCTGAGCGTTCAGCGTGACATAGGCTTCAACACGATTGTCGATGTCGCTTATGTCGGCACGCTCTCGAACCATCTTTTCCTGGCTCGTGAACTGAACGCGATCCCCTTCGGTTTTCTCTTTACCAAAGCCGCCCAGGACCCGACGCAATTCCCTGGCGGAGTCGTGCCGGATGCGGATTCGGGCATCGCGCAGGTCTACAAGGATCAGGGACTGAAATTTGACGGTACGAAGGCGCTGCCTGCTAACCTCATCCGCCCATTCCCAGGACTGGCAGGAATCCGATTTGAAGAGAATGTTTCCTCCTCAAACTACCACTCACTCCAGGTAGCTGTGAACCGGCGCTTCTCAAAGAGCTTCACCTTCAGCGTCGCTTATACCTTCTCGAAAGCGATGGGCACGGCTCCTGGCGATGGCAGCTTTGTTAACCCCTACAACACGCGGGGCTACGATTACCGATTGCTGGATTTTGACCGTACGCACGCCTTCGTCACAACCTACGTCTATGACATTCCCGATCTAGGCAAACGCTTGGGGGATAACTCTCTACTGCGTGGGGTATTTGGCGGCTGGCAGCTTTCAGGCATTACGTCGCTCATCAGCGGCAATCCCTTAGAACTCGGGGTGGGAATTGCCGGTGTCAACGCCAACCAGCGCATCACCGGCTCCTGGACAGAACCCCCACGCTTCGTGCTCAAGGACAACCCTCGTAAAGGACCAAACGGTCTGTTGATCAATGCAGATGCCTTTGTCATCCCTGCGGTCGGCAGCCTCGGACGGGGCAATCGCACATACCTGAGGAACCCTGGCATCAACAACACAGACCTTTCGGTTTTCAAAAACTTCTCTCTGGGCGGTGAAGGCAGCCGTCGGCTCCAACTTCGCCTGGAGATGTTCAATGCTTTCAACCACACGCAGTACAGTGGTATCAACGCCGGAGTCAACCTGGTTGTGCCAAACGGCACGGACGCCAACGGCAATCCGGCCTTCCTCGCCGGCAATGCGATTTTCGCCCGCTACAACGAGGCGATTATTACGAACAACCTTCGCAGTCAGGCTGCTGATAAGAGCAGGCCGCTCGGCACCTTCTTTGGCGAGTACAACGGCGCCCGTGACCCGCGCATTATTCAGCTTGGCGTGAAGCTTTACTGGTAAAGGATGAGCTTGGCCTGCGGCCAGACTGGAAGCGCAACGGACTGTAGCGAATCAGTCCGTTGCGCTAGAATATATTTCGACAGGTAGGACAGTGATCGTACCTTCCCACCTGTCTGAGATCAAAATGAGATTGAGGTGGCTCAACACTTCAAGTTCAGAACAGAGATTAGAACCAGGCAGAGGATCATCGAGTAAGCTTTTATGCGGTTAGTACTGCTGCTCACTTTTTTATTTTTCCCTGCACCCGGCGCTCAGCAGTCGGAAGAGGTCACATCCAGATTCAACCGCGCCGTAGGGTTGCAACGTCAAGGCGCTTGGAAAGAAGCGGCGGCGGAATATAAAGCGCTGCTGGCCCTTGCGCCCAGCTACGGAGAAGCTCACGCCAATTTGGGCGCCGTTCTTTCACGACTGGGGAATTACGAGGATGCGGTTGTCGCTTATGAGACAGCTTGGCGCCTCATTCCTGGTCTCAGCCCTGTACTGCTTAATCTGGGCATCGCCCATTACCGGGCAGCACAGTTTGCGAAAGCGGCAGATACCTTGGAACAGTTTCTTGCCAGCGTGCCGGATCACGTGCAAGCGCACCAGTTGCTTGGCCTCTCGCTCGTCGAGTTGGGCAGGGACCAGGAAGCCATCACTCATCTGGAGGCAACGCTATCGGTTGCGCCCGATGATGTGACAGTGCTTTACGGTCTCGGCATGGCTTATTTGCGGTTGCGCCGCTCTGAACTCGGTGCTGTTTTGCAACGCCTCGCAGCGCGCACAGACGGGGTTGCTCTCGCACACTCGCTTCAAGGGCAAGCGCACATGGATTCATTTGAATTCGACAGAGCTGTGAGCGAGCTAGAAGCGGCAGCGAAATTATCGAGCGATCTGCCGCGACTACATTTTCTGTTGGGTCTGACCTACATGAAACTCGGGCGCCCGGAGATGGCAAAGGCAAGATTCGAGCGCGAGCTAAGCCGAACGCCAAATGATTTTTCAACCCTTTATTACCTGGCTTCTTTACTGGAGAAGCAGGGCGACTTGAAATCTGCTCGCCAACACATTGAAGCGGCCCTCAGACAGGAGAAGGAGTCTGTCGAGGCCGGGACGCTACTGGGCGGCATTCTGTTTAAACAGGGACAAATGGCTGAGGCTGCACGCGTGCTGGAGCAAGCCGTCGCCCGCCAGCCGCTTCAGACAGAGACGCGCTATCTGTTGGGGCGCAGCTATCAAAAATTGGGGCGCAAACAGGAAGCGGCACGCGAGTTTGCTGAAGTCGAACGCCTCAAGGCGCAGGAGCGCGAGCGCGAGAAAGATGGCAAGCCCAAGCTCTGAAAGTTTGAGTCAATCATCAGAGTCGGCCAGCGCAGTAAGGCACGTAAAGTCTACTTCAGGAATCCATCATCGAGAGTTGATGAAATGAACCAAGGAGATGACAAAGATGCGACGAGGCGAGTTTCTGAAAACCGTACTGACAAGCAGCGCCGCACTATCGGCTACAAGCAAAGCGTCAGCTTTTGCATTCCCCCCTATCTGATGCATACAGCCCAGGCTGCCGACTCCAGGGTTAAAATCTTAATCAACTTATGAAAACACCACGTACTCAACTACGCTCTTCGATTTTACTCCTCGCGCTGATATGCGCGCTGTGCCTTGCGCCAATTCGCGTACAGGTAGCTTACGCGCAAAGCAATACCATTACTGTGCAGGTAGATCAGCCCGGCGCGGCTATTTCCCCAACCCTCTTCGGACTCTTCTTTGAAGATATTAACTTCGCCGCTGATGGCGGACTCTATCCCGAACGTGTGAAGAACCGCTCGTTTGAGTTCTCTGAACCCTTAATGGGCTGGAAGAGTGTCAGCCGCGGCGACGCCAAAGGAGCGCTTAGCGTTTACGACCAGGGTTCACGCGTCAATCATCCCAACTCGCACTACCTGCGTATCAAAGCGGAGACTGAGGGCAAGAGCTTCGGCGTGATGAATGAGGGCTTTCGCGGCATCGGCGTGCACAAGGATACGGAATATGTTTTTTCTGTTATGGCTCGTAGCGTCGAGGGTAACGCGACTGCACTGCTCGTAGAGGTAGAAGACACAGACGGTAGCAAACTCGGTGAAGCTAAGATTACGGGTCTGACGCCTACCTGGAAGAGATTCACCGCCACCATTCGCGCCTCAAAAACCAGCGGCAAAGCTCGGCTGAATGTACTGGTGGAAGAGCGCGCTACGTTCGATGTAGATTTGTTCTCTCTCTACCCCAAAGAGACCTGGAAGAACCGACCAAACGGTTTGAGGGCTGATCTGGTCAAACTGCTGAGTGAAATGAAGCCCGGCTTTTTGCGATTCCCCGGAGGCTGCATTGTCGAGGGGAGGCATCTGGAGACGCGTTACCAGTGGAAGACGACGGTCGGGGACCTCAAGGATCGGCGTCTCATCGTTAACCGCTGGAACACAGAGTTCAGGCACCGCCCGACGCCGGATTACTATCAATCATTTGGTCTAGGGTATTATGAGTATTTTCTGCTCAGCGAAGACATAGGGGCTGAACCTTTGCCAATTCTCAATTGCGGTATGGCCTGCCAGTTCAATTCCGGCGAATTGGCTCCACTTGATGACCTTGACCACTACATACAGGATGCGCTCGACCTGATTGAATTCGCCAACGGTCCCGCCACCAGTGCTTGGGGGCGGAAACGCGCCGCGATGGGGCATGCTGCGCCCTTCAACTTGAAGATGATCGGCATTGGCAACGAGCAGTGGGGGCCACAATATATCGAACGCTACGAGCGCTTTGCCAAGGTGCTGAAGGCGAAGCATCCGAAGATCACTCTGATCTCTGGCTCAGGGCCTTCACCCAATGACGAGAGGTTTCATTTCCTCTGGGGCAAGCTACGGGAACTGAAGGCAGACATTGTTGACGAGCATTATTACATGGCGCCGAAATGGTTCCTCGAAAATGCCGGGCGCTATGACAACTACCCGCGCACAGGGCCGAAGGTTTTTGCCGGTGAATACGCCGCGCAAAGCATAGGCATTGCGCGCCCGGACAATCGTAATAACTGGGAATGCGCGCTGGCGGAAGCGGCTTTCATAACGGGACTCGAACGCAATGCAGAGGTTGTACAGATGTCCTCATATGCGCCGCTCTTTGCCCATGTTGATGCCTGGCAGTGGACGCCTAACCTGATCTGGTTCGACAATCTGCGCTCTTTCGGAACGCCCAATTATTATGTTCAGAAGCTGTTCAGCGTCAATCGCGGCACTCGTGTGCTGCCTGTCCAACTCAATGGTTCAGCCAAGAATGGGCAGCAGAATCTTTTCACCAGCGCTTCCGTTGAGGAGCGTACGGGTGAAGTAATTCTGAAGATTGTCAATACTGAATCATCCTCAAGAGAGATTCGCATCAAACTCGCAGGCGCCGCCAGAGTGAATCAGACGGGAAAAGCTTTCGTTCTTGCCGACTCCAATGGTAAAGCTGAAAACAGCCTGGACGAGCCGACTAAGGTTGTGCCCATTGAACAACAGTTCTCAGTTCCATCAGGCGAGTTCGCTTATAAGCTTATGCCGAACTCGCTCACCGTATTGCGGATTTCGGTGAAATGAATCCTACATGTGTTGGACGGCTCGTAAAATCATCCGCTTGGCGGGGACCCGGACGTCAAGCCATTTTACTAGACAAGCGAGAGAACCTTTTGGCCTTCCACACCTATAATGGCACGACTGGCAGAGCGACACTGCAAATATCCACTATGATCTGGGAAGGGGAATGGCCGCGAGTCGGCACTCTCCCGCAGGCCGCTACAACTGAGCCCTCACAATGAGGGCGTAGTCAATTCAGTCCACATAGATTAGGAGGGAAGCAGGCAATGGCATTGAAAGCCCTTACAGAAGATATGACGCAAACTTTGAAGTTCTCCCGGCGCGACTTTACCAAGGCTCTGATTGCAGTACCCTTTGCTGTACGCGCACAACAGGGGCCGCTTCGCGCCAGAGTGAAAGTTGATACCGAGCGCACCATTGGCGATATAGACCCCAAGATCTATGGCAATTTCATCGAACACCTGGGCCGCTGCATAGATGGTGGCATCTTCGAGGAAGGCTCGCCGCTTTCCGACGCCAACGGCTTTCGCCGTGACGTTATGGAAGCGACCAAAAAGTTGAATGTCACCCTGCTGCGCTGGCCTGGAGGGAACTTCGTGTCCAACTACAATTGGAAGGATGGGATTGGCCCGCGTGACAATCGTCCTCGTCGCCTGGAGATGGCTTGGGGGACGGTTGAGACCAATCGCTTCGGCACACACGAATTCCTGCAGTACGCCCAGATGCTGGGCACAGAACCCTACGTCTGCGTGAACCTGGGCACGGGCACCTGGACGGAAGCGCAGCAGTGGGTCGAGTATGTGAATTCCTCTCAAGACACGGCAATGACGCGGCTTCGAAAACAGAACGGGCGTCAGGAGCCTTGGAAAGTAACCTATTGGGGACTCGGCAACGAGATGGACGGGCCCTGGCAGATGGGCCATCGCAGCGCCGATGACTATGGCAAGTATGCCTTGGAAGCGGCCAAATTGATGAAGTGGACAGACCCGAACCTCAAACTGATCGCCGCCGGCTCATCGCACTTCGCTCAAGGCATAGACTGGATCGGCTGGAACCGCACAGTCCTGGAGCACCTGAAACGTCATATTGATTACCTGGCGGTTCACCTATACGTAGGCAACCGCGACAACGACTACTATGAGTTTCTCACCAGTTCAATTGATTTAAATGATCGTATTAAAACCACCGAGGGCGTAATTAACGCGGCGATGTCATCTGAACCGCGCAACCGGCGTATCTACATCGCCTGGGACGAATGGAACGTATGGTATCGCGCTCGCGGCTCCGGGCAAAGAGGACGCCGCATCCTTGAAGAGCATTACAACCTCGAAGATGCGCTGGTCGTAGCAACCTTCCTGAACTCGTTTGTCAATCATGCCCATATCATTAAGATAGCCAACATGGCGCAACTGGTAAACGTGATCGCGCCGATCTTCACAAACGAAAAAGGGCTGTTTCTGCAGACCATCTATTACCCGCTGCAACTATTTGCAAACCACACGAAGGGCGTGGCCTTGGAGTTGTTCGTAGATAGCCCGAAATACGAGAGCAAGCGCTTCGGCCTTGTGCCATATCTGGATATATCTGCCGGGTACGACAACGGCACACTGGTGTTGAACGTGGTCAACCGTCACCGCGAGCAAGCCATAGAGACGGAGTTCGAGATTCAGGATAAACAGTTCACTGGCGGTGTCGAAGTAGCAGAGGTAAACGGACCCGATATCAAGGCAGAGAATGATTTTGGGTCAACTAAGGTACAAACCCTCACGCGCTCAGCCAACGCCGAGGGACGCAAACTCCGCTACCGCTTCCCTCCGCATTCATACACGATGCTGAAGGCGAAGCTCGTCTAACGCTTTCTTCTCTGGCCTATTGAAAAGATAGCTGTAGTTAAAAGCGAAATGTTTATCGCAAGAATAAGAATCAGCAATTCTCGGTAAGAGATGTAGCGAGCGCAGTAGTCACTGACCCTCTTTAATTACGATTAGACGAAACTGGTCGAATCAGGATTCTCTACAACCTCGGTTTCAGCCGTGATGACAAGCACTTCTCCGTCCCTAAAACTGATGCTGATAGTGTCTTTACTATTACCCGCTTGTGTAACGCTTTCAATTTCCCCCGTCTGGTCTTTTGAAAGCAGAGCAATCAATCTATCTATGCCTTGTTCTTTCATAATCTCTCCTCATTCGCTATGAATTAAAACCACCATTGCCTCCGCTCTCTCCTTCGCCTTTGATTTCGCTTTTATCTTGCCCTTCGTCGCGACGACAGGCGATGCAGACTTTCGGTTCTTCTATGCCACGTCCTTCATAAAATCCACGCTCGGCGGCCAAATAGGTGAACGGCTCGCCGCAGGTTTCGCAGGTCAAGGTTTTATCTTCCATTCTCGATTCCTTATCTTCTGGATTGCCATCAGGAGTCTCGCCTTCTTCATTGCAAAACAGTTTGGCGCGAAGTTCTTCATAAGCTTTTTGGGCTTCATCATGTTGAGCTTCTTCGCCAAAGAGCGCGACCTCGCGTAAAGTGTCCAATTCCTCTAATTCAGATTTGGTTTGATTGTCCATAATTTTTCAGTTCTCGCTTTGCCTACAAGGATAGTTTATTACTGATTCTCCTTAATTATTTTCCTTGGCCAAGTTCAACAAATTCCTCATCAATGTATCCAATACATACACTGATTGTAGTCATTAAACATAAGAGCAAATTAAGTGCCTTTTTGTGGATAAGTAACAGAAGGCCAGTAGAGAAAACCATCCTGGTTATTCCCAAGCTTAGATTTCAATGGTTTATGGAAAAAAACAGGCAAGGAAAACTAGGATTCTCTATTGATCTGAAATCAGCAGAGCCGTTGCGAGACTTTTTGATAGATGAGATTCACTGGATGAAAACCTCATGAGCTGTACGCTTATCACGAGGCCAGATGAGGCTTTCGGGTGTGAGTTGCAGTAGGAAATCACGCTGAAAAGCGCAACTTTGAACTTCGTTGTTTCACTCTAATTTTGTCCGACTACGTATGAAGCGTCATGGTCTCCTGCGCTCGTGAGGCGGCGGACCTCCTCCATGTGGCGGTGGCCCGCCGCGTGGTGGTGGCGGCCGCATATGGGGTGGGGGTGGTCGTCTTTCCTCTTCTCTAATCGGTTCTGCCGGTTTGGAAAC
>JANMSG010000173.1:0-7359 GCA_031389065.1 Acidobacteriota bacterium
AAATGGATTCTTAAAGAGGCTCTGCGCGGCGTGATTCCCGAAAGAGTTTTGCAACGAAAAAAGAAAGGCTTTGGCGTGCCAATCAATGAATGGATGATGAACAAATTCGGCGGCTTTGTTGAAGACAGTTTGCTGAATTCATCTTTGCGGCGGCGCGAATTGTTCGATTACGACTTTATTAAACGCTTGCTGATCGAACACCGCACAGGCAGAGCAAATTATTCTTTTTTCCTATGGAATCTTTTGAATCTCAGTCTGTGGCACGACCAATGGATAGACCAGGCAAAGATCGCTGAGCCTGTCCCGGCTTGATTCGGCTCCTGAGTTTTTGCAGCAGTTATATTTTATTTCGGTAGTGGATCAGTTGGTCAGACATCCCACACGACTGATCCACTACCTTTATTTCTTCGCCTGCACGAATATGCAATAGCCGGATCTTTTTCAGTCTGCTAACCTTTCAAGGTTTTATTACCCGGGTTTCGCCTGCAATCAGCACAACCGATGGCAGATTAGGAAGGCATTCTATTTTGCCTTGCCACGGCGCATTTTGCTTTAAGGGATATCTATGAAAAACTCTTTCGCAAGCACTTTTTTGATGATGGGAATTTCCCTGACCGTATTTGCATCAATTGCCACGGGACAGACTCAACTTCCGGCAGGCTCGCTTGACAATTCCTTCGGCAGAGAAGGCAAAGTGTCCTTACGCTCTGGGTATGATTCGAAGCTTTCGTCCGTGGCCATACAACCGGACGGCAAGATCGTCGCGGCCGGCTATGTTTACGACCGCAGGGCTTTTTTCGCGGTGGTGCGCTTCACCAGCGACGGCGCGCTCGACGCAAGTTTTAACAAAACCGGTATGGTTATCACACGTTTTGATATGGAACCATACTCCGCATCCGCTATCGTCATACAGCCCGACGGGAAGATTGTCGTGACCAGCGCGCTTTCAGTGTTTCAATCCGGCCAACCCCGCTCACGGGATTTCGTGGTGTTACGCCTGAACAGTGACGGCAGCTCGGACTCCGGTTTCGGCGTGAATGGCGAAGTGATCACCAATTTCTCAGGGGCGAACGATCTTTCAGCAGCCTTGGCGCTGCAACCGGACGGCAAGATCATTGTCGGTGGTAGCACGGTAGAAGGTCTCACGACATCCTCGCGTCTCGATTTGGAGTTGGCCCGTTATAACCCGGACGGCTCGCTTGACAAGACCTTCAACTCCACAGGCATGGTGGTCACGCCCAATAGCAGAGGCCTCGATTCATTCAGAGGCATGGCGCTGCAAGCGGACGGCAAAATTGTCGTAGCTGGCAATATCTATACCACAAAAGACCCGGATAGTACCTTAATTCGCTACAACAGCGATGGCAGTATTGATCAAAGCTTCGGAGTAGAGGGCAGGGTGATTTCGGATTTCGGCGACTATGACTTTGTCAAAACATTGCTAATTCAAAGCGACGGGAAAATCCTCGTCACCGGCTATCAACGAAATAACTATTTCGCCTACGACGGAGCTAGTCTTTTTCTTGCGCGGTTTAACCCGGACGGCTCGCCCGATCAAGGTTTCGGCAACAAAGGCAAGGTCATAGGGAATTTCGATAAATTCACGGAAGCCTATTCGGCAGTTGTGCAAAGCGACGGCAAAATTCTGCTCGCCGGGAGCTGTGGGCCGGGCGATCCGAATTATAGCTACAGCCTGCTGGACTTTTTAGCCGTCCGCTACAACGCCGACGGAACCCTTGATAAAGACTTCGGCGACAACGGCAAAGTGCTCACCGATTTCGGCAGGCTGGAAAGAGCCAGAGCGGCGGCAGTTGACGCCAAAGGCAACATTATTCTGGCAGGCTACAGCGGCGACTACACTCGGGACGGCTTCGAGCAAGCCGATTTTGCACTGGTGCGCCTCATAGGGGTTACGCCGAAACCCTTGCCCGACTTTGGGCTGTCAACCGAGTCAACGACCATCATTGCCTCGCGCAGCAGCAAAGTCAAACTGACAATCACGATCAATCGGTTGAATGGATTTGACGCCAAGGTGACGATTAACGCGCCTGATACGAGTAATCTGAAAATCGTTATCCCTGAGCCTATGGTTACCGCAACTGGCGCGAGCGCGAATTTCACCCTCAAGATTAAAAAAGGTACGCCCGCAGGCAATCATCAACTCGTCTTCACAGGTAAAGATGATGCGGGACACGAACGCTCGATAACCATCACTCTCGCAATTCAGTAGCCAACCGGAAAATTGTTCTGCATACTACAATATTTGCAGGCCAGAGCATCAAGTCTTATCGCTTGATGCTCTGGCTGTGAATAGATGCTTATCAGCCGATAGATCCCGACAATCTTGATTTTGAATTAACCAAACGAATGAACTCAGAAGCGGATACCTTATCGCCTGCCAATCCCATCTCTTCGGTGCCATCCCCTGCCCCGCGTTTTGGTGAAACCATACGGCAAACCGGAATGCTGTTTTCCGCGCAAACCGGCACAATGTTTGTAAATTTAATGGTCAGTTTCGTATTGCTCAGATGGATGGAGCCTACAGAGATGGGGCGTTTAGCCTGGTGCTTGAGCGTCATCATTATTGCAGGCTTGTTTTTTGAATTCGGAATTTTTGCAGCAGGCTCTCGCGTTCTGGCGCTTGCCAAAGACAGCGAAGCTCAACGCAGTGCGCTCGGCGCGCTGGTCTTGATGGCAATTGGGATTGGCGCAGCGTTAGCCATTTTCATAGCCGCCTTAGCTCCGTTGATTGATCTGTTCTTTCGCACAGATTCGCGTTGGTTACTGATGACTACCGCCGTTTTGGCTTTCTTTCAACCGTTTCAATTGCTGATCGAGTTGAGTTGCCAGGGATTGAATCGAATACGCCAACTCGCTATCTTTCAATTCTTGATATCGAGTTTTTACTTGCTTTCGTTACTGGCTCTGGCACTTTCACATCGCCTCACCGCGAAATCGGCTCTGGTAGCCTATTTGACGGGAATAGGATTTTCATCGCTCTGCACGCTGATACAGTTACGCCCGATTTTCAAAGGCTCCACCAAGCATAGAAAGCTGATTCTGAAAGAAGCGCGTGGTTACGGTTTCAATCTTTATCTTGCGCGAATCACGGCGACAGCTTCTGTAAGAATGGATAGTTTTGTCATTAAATTTTTCCTTCCTGAATACTCTTTGCTGGGCTTTTATGACCGGGCGCAAAAACTTGCAAGCCCCATATCAACGCTGGCGCGCGCCCTTGCCATCACGCGATTCCGAGCTTTTGCAAACGTCAAGCGCGTGCCTGCACGTATCATCAAGTGGAACACGATTATCTTGATCGCGTCTTCGCTGGCGATGGCAATTTTCGGCCCGTTTTTATTGGAGTGGGCATTTCCCAAGTACGCTGAATCCGCGCCTCTGTTGATTCCTTTCGCGGTATTTAATCTTTTCGCCGGACTCTTTCAACCATACAACACATTTCTTGCGGCGCGTGGGCACAGCGCGGCGATCCGCAACATTGCCATCGTCGTTACCCTTGCCAGCATCACAGGGTTGTTATTTGCAGTGCCTCGATGGGGAATATGGGGCGCGGCTTGGGCTGGCGCGCTCACCATGTTGCTGGACTACCTGCTGCACCTTTACTACTATCGGAAGAGTCAAGGGTCTAGCAATCTGGAGTCTGGAGTCTGAGCCGCAACGAATGGAAATAGAGACTGAAAACCAATTATGAGCAAGCAAAGCAAACCCCATAACAGTCTGGTCGTAAATTTTGAAGCCGATTCATCACCAATGACTCCAGACTCCAGACTCCAGACTCCAGACTCCAGATTGCTAGACGAACAGAAACGTCGCGCACAAGAGCAATGGGGGGCGAATCCTTGCGGGGCGCATGTTGCCAAAGAAATTGACTTCGGCACACGTGAATACTTCGAGGCGATTGAAGAATATCGCTACCAGATTTATGCCCCCTGGATGAAAAAACTGATCGGATTTGATCAGTACAGGGGCAAGCGATTGCTTGAAGTAGGCTGCGGCACGGGAACGGATTCTTTGCAGTTTGCTCGTGGCGGAGCGATTTTCACAGGTGTTGACCTGACGCCGCGAAGCATAGAGATCGCGCGAAAGCGGTTTGAAGTTTACAACCAACCAGGTGAATTTGTTTTCGGCGATGCTGAAAATTTAAACTTTCCTGATGAAAGTTTCGAGGTTGTCTATTCGTTCGGAGTGATTCACCACACGCCCGACACACAACGCGCAGCCTCGGAGATACATCGCGTTTTGAAGCGCGGCGGCAAAGCTATCGTGATGGTCTATCATCGTTCGTCGCTCTATTATTGGGGTAGCATTATTTTGAAACGCGGCTTGTTGCATAGAGAACTATGGAAAGCTTCGCCGGATGAATTGATGAGCCGCTACGTTGAACATACGGAGACCGACGGACGACCGCTGGTCAAGGCTTACACCAGCGGCGAAGTGCGCAAGATGTTCGCGATGTTCAGCGATTGCAAAGTTGAGGTGAATCAACTGACACGCCAAGAACTCGGCGGCATAGGTCAAAAGTTACCTGAAAGTATTTTTCAATGGCTGGCGCGAAACTTCGGCTGGAATTTAATCATCACCGCGACGAAATAAAAAGCAACGATTGGTTTTTCTCAATATGCTAAAATCCATTTGTTGAAAAGCTGTTTGACTCATGCGAATTCGATGGAATGAAGGCAAAAGGCAACTTGTATTGGAGGAGCGCAATATTGATTTCGCTCAACTCAATGACTTGCTTCATGCGCCTTATATCGAAGATCAAAAATCAGACGACCCCGAACAATATCGCATAATCGGGTTTATAGAAGACCGCCTGACAACCTTCATCATCGAATATCGTGAAGACAGAATTGGAGAATTCATTTGGGTAGTTACGGCTTGGCAATCAACCAAGCAAGAAAAGAAATCTTATGAAAAAGAAATCGCTTGAAGATATAGAAAAAATTGCAGAGCAAGCTCAAAAAGGTCGTGACGTTTCTAAATATTTCACAGGACGACACACTGCGAAACAGTTCATCAGCATAGATTTCCCGCTCCAACTGCTCAGGATGATTGATGAAGAATGCGAAGCGCTTCAAATGACCAGACAGGAGTGGATCAAATTGGCTTGTGATGAAAAGTTGAAAGAAGAAAGAAGAAATCGCAAAACTTACAAGGTTTCTTAAATGTAGAATTTTTGTAGTTTTGACCCCGGCTTATCAAATTCTGTTACCGCCTTTCCTTGAATGAAAGAAATCTCCTCTGAAAAAATCCTTATATTACTTTTAGATTTGTCCGGCAATGAACGCGCAGCGCGTGAATGGGCGATTCAGCAATTTCGCAATCAACAAATTTATTATCTCCATAAAGCCGAGTTAAAATGGAGTTCAAAACGCGAAGCCCTGGCAAGCGTTCGCGCTATCAAGCCTCACACCTTTGCGGTCTACACAAACGATCTTGATTTGCAGAGCGCGCGCGGTTCGATGCTTCTATTTGGCGCGTTATTGGGCGCGCGTCGCATCGTCATAGGTGATAGCTTTGGCCGCGCAATCACGCGCTCAAGATTCGGCGCGTTGGTGTTGGAAACTCTTCGCCTCGCATTTGAATTTCTTTTCGGCTATGCGGTAATCGTTCCACTTTCGTGGTTGTTGACTTTGATGCTCGGCGCATTGCTCAGATTCAGAGATCTCTCTAGACGACTCAACAAGCATTCGCCAAAAAGAAATTCTCAGAAATATAACGAAACGAACAATCAGGAAAGAAGCGATAAAAAGGAAGAAATCACCTCTTCACCTCTTCACCTCTTCACCTCAACTCCCCCACTCCCCCACTCCCACACTCCTCCACTCCCCGTCTCTGCGTCGCAAACCGCGCTCTACATTCGCGCCACGTTAACAAGCGCCAAAGAAGGCGGATTGGTCACCCACGTTGAGGGATTTACGAGCGGCGCGCAATCTCTAGGGCATCGTTTACATTTTCTAGTAAGCGGCAAACCTGAAAACCAGGCGGCGCAAGTTGATACCTCGCAATATGCAATCAAGCCTTCTGCTACCCTCAGCGCCACGCGAGCGATTTTCGAGTTATGGAATAATCTGTTGTTTACAGCCAAAAGCATCCATTGGTTGAAGAAGGAAGCAACCGAAAAATTCGATTTCATTTATCAACGCTACAGCCGATTCAATTGGACAGGCGTTGCCTTGTCTATCGTAACGGGATTGCCATTGGCGCTGGAATTCAATGGTTCGGAGGTTTGGGTGAGTCAAAGTTGGGACCCTGTAGGACAACTCTCTTTGCTCAAACGATTTGAGCGACTCAATCAACGCGCTGCCGATTTCATTTTCACCGTTTCAGATATCGAGCGTCGTAATGTAATCGCTGCCGGAGTTGAGGCAAACAAAGTCTTCGCCAATCCCAATGGCGTTGATACGGGTAATTTCCGCAAAGCTTGCGGCGGACGCGAAATACGCAAGCAACTCGGCGTCGAAAACAAACTCGTCGTCGGTTTCTTAGGCACTTTCGGTCCCTGGCATGGCGCACCGGTATTGGCTGAAGCGGCTATTCACGTGAAATCACCTTGCCATTTTTTATTCATAGGTGACGGTGATGAACGCGCCATAAGCGAAGCAAAATTTGCCAACGCAAAAGAGCGCGCGACTTTCACAGGTCGCATCGCACACGAAAAAGTAGCGGCTTTTCTGGACGCTTGCGACATACTGGTCGCCCCTCATGTTCCTGCCTCTGATGGCAGCGCATTCTTCGGTTCGCCGACAAAATTATTCGAGTATATGGCAATGGAACGCCCAGTCATCGCCAGTCGTCTTGGGCAAATTGCCGACATTATAATTGATGGTGAAAACGGCATGCTCGTAGAGCCAAACGATGCCAAGAGCCTTGCGCAAGCGATAGAGGAATTGGCGAATGATGAAACGATGCGAGTACATTTAGGTGAAGCGGCGAGAAAAACGGTAATTGAAAATTTCACCTGGCAACACAACGCCGCTCGCGTATTCAATACCCTAAACCCATAAACCTTGAAAGTATGATTTCCAAATGAATGATTCACAATGAATTAACTTGTCAAGCCTGGCAACCAACAAACTGCTGCTGGCAACCGACAACGCCTGTGTGTAACAATCTTTGGTGATGAAAATCAAGTTTGTATCAGTTGGAAAAGTCATCACAATACTGGTCTTCGTTTCCGTCGCGGTGGCGCTCGGAATTTATCTGGTCAAAAAGCGCATACCAATTGATAACAGCCCTATCAAAAATAAATTAGATGGCACCATAGTCGCCATCTTCAACAACACTCGATACGTTCACGAAACCGATGGGCGGGTGAAGTTCGTATTGACCGCCGGAGTG
>JANMSG010000196.1:0-2936 GCA_031389065.1 Acidobacteriota bacterium
GGTCGGGATGCGAAGCTTCAAAGCGTTCGATGCTTGCGCGCAACCTTTCGCCAAAGCCTTTGTATTGGTCTGGTCGTTCGCTCTCTTTCGCGCTGAGTAAAGCCTGTATGTCATCTTCTATTTTTTTCAGCATCACACGGCTATCGTCATCAACAGAGTCTATCTGTTGAAGTTCTGCGTGAAGCTGTTTCAGTCTCTCGTGAAGTTGTTGTTGTTCCATTTTCTAAAGTCTAACACAGAGGTTTCACTGAATCACAAGTTCGTAGCTGCAAATCGCAATCCTGTCGCCGATTTTCAAGTTGGCGCTTTCGCCGCTACTGATTTCGCGTCCGCCATCTAAGATCAACGGGTTTGCGCCGCTACAGGTTACGGTGAACTCGCCTTCATTGGTCTTCTTTAAGCGCGCGTGTGTGCGGCTGATTTCCATATCGCTTTCGAGCTTCAAATCAACTTCTAAATTTGATTTCGATGAACCACGCCCGATGGTGATTTCGTCTTTGTAAAAGGGGCGCTCGGCAGTCGTGGCGTTTTCTTCGCCTTCAACATTGCGGCGAACCAACAAGGAAAAACTTGGCGCAGCGGGTTTGCGCGCTTTGACGATGGTTGCCTCTTCATCGGTTTCCGGTTTGCGCGCTTTGACGATGGTCGCTTCTTCGTCAGCTGCGTCAGTGTCGTTGGTATTTTGATTCTTAATCTGAATTGGTTGATTTGCGTTCAAATCTTCAACGATCGGCGTTGACTCTTGCTTTGCGGGCTTTTTGCTTTTGCGCGGTTCGACGAACGTCTTTTCGGTTTCGGCATCCCAGACGGGTTGAACGCGGAAACGACTGCGCTCCAGTCCTGCGTCAACTTTCAGCTCAATAGCCAGCGTCTTGGTTTGAAAATCGTTTTCGCCGGACAAAGCCTTAGCGCGTTCCGAGAGGACGTAATGAAGCCCACGCTGCAAGCCTTCGCGCTTTTCGCCTTGCCATTCGCCGTCGTCTTCGGGATTTAGGAAAACCAGGTATTCGCGGGGAACATAGGTTGGTCCGCCTGGGGGCGTGAACATCTCGCGTTGCATAACCGTTTCGACTTCGCGGGCAATAGCTACGAGAAAATCGTCCCATTTCGAGCGCGCTTTTACCTGCCCCTGCTCGTCTATCTCTTCTTCTCCGTCAATCCATTTTCTCAGCTTCTCAAAAAAATTACGCGCTGCCATATTTTCTCTCCTCACTTCTCAGAAGTTAGGATTCAGCATTTTGTTATAAAGATGATTGCTCAATCCTAACTCCTAATTCCTTGCTAATCGAACTGAATATACCTGCCAAGCACCCAGCCTGTATCTATGCCGTCTGAAGGAGTGCCGGGCGGTAATTCCGTCACCTTCACGCGCACCCATCCATCGCGTTCTTCGAGGGCGTGAACCTTGGTGCCTTTCGGCAACATCTTCAATACGTTTCCCTCAGGCTCCAGGCGCAAGTTGACGTTCGTCACGCCACCGCCAATCACGCCATCTCTGTTAACGAGCCATCCGAAAACTGGCGGCGCGGTGTGTGGTCCTGCGAAACGAAAATAGACGGAGGCGACAAGCCCTATCAGCGCAGCGATGACAAAAATAATAAAGGCGCGGCGTAACCAATCCGACTTGATGAGCACCCGCATTTTATCAAACTCGTTGCGCTCCACATCTCTGTTGACCGAGATTCTTTTTGTGTGAAACGCTTCAGGATTTTTTTCCGCTACAGCCTTTTGCTGAACCATATAAGTTTGCAAATTATTACTGGCGTGCGGCTCAACTCGCGATTGCCCGTGGTTGATTTGTGGGTTGGCAGCGTTTGGCGGCGAATACGTTTCAGTCTCTTGACTCTTGACTTCGGGTTCCCGAATCCTGGTTGGCAAGTCAACGACGATACGAGCTGCCTGCGGGCGGTGTTTTGTGACCGCCGCGGCCGCCGCTTGAAAATTCGGTGAAGATGCGGTTTGTTCTACGTCGCTAGATGCTGTCAAACGCTTTCGCACTAAAGTCTTTTCTACGTCCGCTTCATCGGGGCTGACGAGGCTGTTTAATTTAACGAAGTCCCCCCAAAATTCCTGCGTAGAAGCGTAGCGCTCCGCAACGCGCGTCGCTGTCGCTTTTTTCAAGACGCTTAATAGCGCATAGCCCCAGGTTTCTGAAGCCAGCTCTGCAGGTAAACTGGTGATCGGCTGGCGCGAAAATTGTCTTGGCGCGCGCCCCGTCATCGCCGTGTAAATCGTCTTTGCCAGGGAATAAATATCGGCTGAGGGCGTTAATTTTTCCTGCTCCATGTCGGAATCGCTATCGGGGTGATGCTCAGGCGGCGCGTAAACATTGGTGCCTACGCGGGTGATTTCAAAGTCGTTATCTTGATGCGTCATCTTGGCAACGCCGAAATCGGCAATCTTGACAACTTTGTGACTTTCCGAAAGCAGCAAATTTCTAGGCTTGATGTCGCGGTGGATCACTTGTTGGCTGTGGGCGTAAGCCAGAGCTTCAGCAATTTGCTCGAAATAAAACAACGCCTCGCTCAAGTTGAAAGGTCTGCGGCTGCACAGCGAAAGCAAATCACCGCCGATCATGTATTCGAGAACCAGGTAGTGAAACACCTTGCCCGTCAGGTCTGCGGCAGAACCATGCCCCAAACGGCGAATGATGTGCGGGTGACGAACTTTGTCTAAGGCGATGGCTTCGTTTTGAAAATTCTCAAGGAGGGTGCGCTTCAGATCTATGTCGGGCGTTCCCTGCAACGAAGTATTGAGAGCTTTGATGATGACCGGCAGATCGTTGTGGTGTTGATCGTAGGCAACGAAAATCTCTGCATAGCTGCCACACCCCAGACAGCGCTCCACGTAGTAGCGCTCATCAACTATGCTGTTTTCTAATTTCAATTCTGCCACGTTGTTTTCATTCCGCGTTGGCGACTCTGCTGACTCCGAAA
>JANMSG010000234.1:0-8666 GCA_031389065.1 Acidobacteriota bacterium
CGCGCCGAAATCTCCGCCCCATTCGAAATTGTTCTCCAACTCGCCTTTCTCAAACCCCTCTTGCAGCATCTTCACGGCATCGTCGTATTGCAATCGTGGAAAAGGTTTATCAATCAATTCAAGCTTTGATGTATCGCGTTCAAGCTCTGCCAATTCATTGCGGCGATTATCCAGCACACGATGAACGATGAAGGTGATGAAGTCTTCCGCGAGGCTCATCACGTCGTTCAAATCCGCATACGCGACTTCAGGTTCGACCATCCAGAATTCCGTCAGGTGTCTACGGGTCTTCGATTTTTCGGCGCGAAACGTAGGTCCGAAACAATAGACTTTTCCAAAAGCTGCCGCCGTCGCTTCGTTGTAAAGCTGCCCCGATTGCGTCAGGTAGGCTTTGGTGTCGTCGAAGTAGTTCACTTCAAAAAGATTCGTAGTACCTTCGCAAGCAGCAGGCGTAAAGATTGGCGTGTCCATCAACAGAAAGCCGTTTGAATCAAAGTAATCGCGCACGGCGCGAATGATTTCGGCGCGGATGGAAAGAATGGCATGTTGACGTTTCGAGCGCAGCCACAGATGGCGGTTGTCCATCAAAAACTCAACGCCGTGTTCTTTCGGGGTGATGGGGAAAGCTTCGGCGATGTGAATGACTTCCAACTCTTTTACATCAAGTTCATAAACGCCCGGTTGTTTGGGATGTTCGCGCACCCCGCCGCGCACAATGATTGACGATTCCTGGGTGAGCGCATTCACATCTTCCCAAATCTTTTCACTGACGCCAGGCTTAAAGACCACGCCTTGAATTGTGCCGGAGCCATCGCGTATCTGTGGAAAGGCGAGTTTGCCGCTTGAACGTATGTTATAAAGCCAGCCTTTAATAGTTACTTCTTCACCAACGTGCTTGGCAATATCTCTGATATAAATCTGCTCCATGTTCACTCCTGAGTAGAAAAATCAGAAGTCAGGAGTCAGGAGTCAGAAGTCAGAAGGTAAAACAATGTTTCAAACTTTGATCGTTAAGCCTGAGCTTTTTGATAGAAAGCGGTTCAACCTACTGCCTACTGCCCACTGCCTACTGCCTACTGTTATGAAACGATAATCCTACTACACTGATTACAACAAAAAAAAGCGTGGCACCGACTATCTTCATTTTATGGAATCAAGAAACTCAAGGTTGGTTTTCGTCTCTTGCAGCTTCTTTATCAACATCTCCATCGCTTCCGTAGGCTTTTTTTCCGAAAGGGCTCGGCGCAGTAGCGTTATCTTTGGCAGAGTCTCGGCGTCAAAAAGTTTTTCTTCTTTGCGTGTACCGGATTTTGATATGTCAATTGCGGGAAAGACGCGGCGCTCGGCGAGTCTTCTATCCAAAACAATTTCCAGATTCCCTGTGCCTTTGAACTCTTGAAAAATGACTTCATCCATTTGACTGCCGGTGTCTATCAAAGCTGTGCCGATAATGGTTAGACTGCCGCCTTCTTCTGCTTTGCGCGCCGCGCCGAAAAATTTACGTGGGAATTCCATGGCGCGCGAATCAACGCCACCGGACATGGTTTTCCCCCGACTGTTGGTATCACGATTCGAGGCGCGTGCAAGTCTGGTGATTGAATCGAGCAGCATCACGACATCTTTGCCGCTTTCGACCAGGCGTTTGACGTGTTCAAGCACCAGCCAGGCGACTTGCAAATGCAGATCATTCGCCTGATCAGAGGACGAAGCGATGACTTCGCCGCGCACGCGCCGCTTCAAATGGGTCACTTCTTCGGGGCGTTCGTCAATCAGCAAAACGACCAGATGACATTCCGGGTGATTGTCAGCAACGGATTCTGCAATCTCTTCAATCAGCGTGGTCTTGCCGGTTTTCGGCGGCGCGACAATGATGCCGCGTTGCCCTTTGCCAATTGGCGCAATCAGATCAACGACACGCATAGAAAGGTTGTCGTTGCCTTTCGATAATTCGAGCACTTCGGTAGGGTCAACGCTTGTGAGTTGATTGAAATCGGGTCTTTGCGAATATTCATCTATGCTCAATCCATTGATGCTTTCGATCTCTTCAAGGGCATCTGATTGTCCGCGTCCGCCATCTGCTGGCGCGCTTGTGCCGGTTAGGAGAACTCCGTCGAGCAGTTTATATTTTTGAATCATGCTGCGTTGCACGAACGGGTCTTTCGGGCGCGCCAGATAGTTATTGCTTGCTTGCCTCAGAAATCCAAATCCTTTTTCGTGAATCTGTAGAACGCCGCTTGCTGTTTGTGGTTCTTCCATTTTGATTAATCCCTATTTTTCTATTCTCGATCTTGATATTTTATTCTGACATATCAAGCAGAACTTCTTGTTGCCCTAACATGACTTCGCGCCCGAAATCGGTAAGTCCGACAGTTGGATAAGCGCCTTCGTTTACTTGAATGCAATCGGCTTTTATCAAAGCTTTAATGAAAGTTGTAATGTCATCCTGTGACATCTCTTTCAACAAACCGTATGTTGAAAGCTTGTCCAGATTGCTCTCCAACACCTGTTTCGATTTCGAACCTTTTAAGACTGCCGCTACTGCGCCTTTGCCAAATCGGTTCTTCATCCGCGCCACACAACTCAATATTTTTTTCACAGCGACGATTTCCGCTGAATTCAATTTGCGCCCGCGATCTACTTCAACTTCGATTTGCTTCTCGTTGTTTGCTGCATTTTGTTCGGAAAGTTCGCGGAGTTTGGTTCGTAATGCCGCGCCCGTCGGAGCGTTATCCAGCAGATATTTATCAAGTTCTGTTGCGTCTGAAATATTTTGCGTAGGCTCTTGATTGTAGGCTGTTTGCGTCGCGCTACTAATCGTCAATGTGCCTTGTTTCGCTTTTACAGGTGGCGCAAGCAGGTTGTTTCCACGCGGCGCACAGCTTGAACAGGTACCGCAATTTACCAGGTGTTTGCGCTCGCCGAAATAATTCAAGATGAAAGTGCGTAGGCATTTTTTATAGTACCCGAAATCCAACATCTTGCGCATCTTCCATTGTTCGGCAGCCAGGCGCGCCGCCAACTCTTTTCTGTCGAAGCGCAAAACTTTTGGCGCTTCTTTATCGAGTATGTGTATGCCCCGCCCTTGATACGCATTGCGATAATCTATGACACCGAGCGCCGAAAGATTCGACAATGCCCGACGCGCTTCTGTTTCGCTCATCCCCAGAGCCGCTGATACCGGATTCAAGTCAAATTCGCTCTGCTGACGGTCATTGATGTTGCGCGTGAAAATCAAATCGCGCAACAGTCCGCCTTCATTTGATTCATCCGACACTGCACTCAGCGCTTCATCAATCGGCAGATTCAAAGCCGCCAGAAAAGCTGTATTAGACGGGCGACCTCTTTCGATGTGTCCGGCTTTTTCTAACACGGCAAGAGCAGAGTAAATGGACATTTCATTTTTTATGTGTAGCCGACTGGCGATCTCTTTTGCGGATAACTCGACATATTCCATTCGAAACGAAGTTAACTCCACATACACGTCTTCAATCAACTCAGGCGGCGGATGACCACCTTCTATGAAAAACTGTTGCGTGCGCGTATCCGCGTAGTTGAACATCAAAATGCAATCTGAGGGAAGCCCATCTCGCCCGGCTCGACCGACCTCTTGATAATACGCTTCGACGGTTCCCGGAATGTGATAATGAATGACGAAACGAATGTCAGATTTATCTATGCCCATGCCAAATGCGTTGGTCGCCACAATCGCTTGACACTTGCTGCTCATAAATTTTTCCTGCGCTTGTGAGCGCTCAATATCGGTCAACCCCGCGTGATAGGCTTCGACATTCAAATCAGCCATCTTGAGTTTCGCACTCACCTGCTCGACGGCTTTTCGCGTAGCGGCATAAATGATTCCCGAACCGCCAGAGTTTTTCAGAATCGTTTTGATCGCCGCGAACTTCTCTTTCTCGGTCGCCATGTGCAGTACGCGAAGTGCCAGGTTTGGGCGGTCAAATCCCGCTACGAAGATACGAGGATTTTCCAAGCCTAACTGAGCGGCTATGTCATCTCTGACCTTTTGCGTAGCCGTTGCCGTCAGCGCGACGACTTGCGGATTGCCCAATTGTTCGGACGCCTGTTTGAGTTTCAAATAGTCTGGTCTGAAATCGTGCCCCCAGTGCGAGATGCAGTGCGCTTCGTCTATGGCTAAGAGCTTCACGCCGACTTCTGAAATTGATTCAATGAATGCTTCGCTGCGGAATCGCTCAGGAGCTATATACACCAACTTGTATTCGCCCATGCGGATTTTGCTCAAGCGTTTATTCAACTCGCCATAACTGAGTGAACTGTTGATGAAAGTCGTGGAAATATTGCGAGCGATGAGCGCGTCAACCTGGTCTTTCATCAAAGCGATGAGCGGCGAAACCACCAGCGTCACTCCTTCAATCATCATTGCGGGCAATTGATAGCACAGCGATTTTCCGCCCCCCGTAGGCATTACGACGACGCAGTTTTCCCCAGCCAGTAAAGCCTCTATGACCTCGGCTTGTCCTTCGCGAAATTCAGAAAAACTGAAATATTTTTGCAGAGCTTCAAGGGCTCTGACAGTAACAGTCACTGTTAATTCCTCAAGTTTGTACAGCAGGGCTGGCGTGAGTCAAAACGAAGTGTTTTGCTGAAAGGTAAAGATAACACGTTGAGAGTTAGACACTCAAACTTGCAATCATGGAATCGTAAAGATTATTGTTTTGCTCTGAAAAATTAAATCGTTGCCCGGCAAATGAAAGCGCCCATATCTCTCGCAACAAGGAAGTAAAATGCCATACAATCCGCAAATTCATCTTCGTAGGTCAATCCGCATGAAAGGATATGATTATTCGCAAACAGGCGCCTATTTTATTACTATCTGCACACACCGCAGAGACTGTTTATTTGGAAAAATTGTGAATGGTGAAATGCAGTTGAATGAGGCAGGTATGATGATTGAAAAATGGTATGTTGAATTAGAGAACAAATTCCAGGACATTCAATGTTATAAGCATATTGTCATGCCAAACCATTTTCATTGCATTGTGGTAAACGTAGGGGCGAATGTTGGGGCGAATGTAGGGGCGAATGTAGGGGCGAACCTATGCGTTCGCCCTGATGTGGCGGGCGAACCCGCAGGATTGGGCGAACACATAGGTTCGCCCCTACGACGTGTGGTGCAATGGTTCAAAACTATGACAACAAATGAATATATTCGAGGGGTTAACCATTTGGCCTGGCAGCCATTCCAGGCCAAATTTTGGCAACGTAATTATTACGAACATATCATACGCAATCAGCAATCCTACCAACGAATTGCTGAATATATCATCAATAACCCGGCGAAATGGACTGATGATAAACTCTTCAAATCATAAACCTCATCATAGAACGAAGCAAAATAACTGCCTGACTACTATACTGACAAAAGCTGCCTGCCAATTCCGTTGGTGACCTATTGAGAATCGCTTTCATGATGCTATACTGCTGCCTTACCTGAAAAGATTATGAGAGAGAAATATGAACCTGTAATTGGTCTTGAAATCCACGCGCAACTCAAGACGGAGTCGAAAATTTTCTGCGGCTGTTCGACGCGCTTCGGCGATGATCCGAACGGCAACACCTGTCCTGTGTGTCTGGGGTTGCCGGGCGCGCTGCCGGTCTTGAACAGAGAAGTCTTGCGCAAGGCTACGCGAGCCGCGCTGGCGCTCAATTTGAAAATCAATCAGGAATCCATCTTTTCGCGCAAGAATTACTTCTATCCGGACTTGCCGAAAGGTTACCAAATCTCACAATACGACAGACCGTTTTCCGAACACGGCTGGGTAGAGATTCCTACGGCTGAGCGCAACGCGGCGGGAAAAGTCATCGAATGGAAGATGAAACGCTTTGGCATTACACGCCTGCACCTGGAAGAAGACGCGGGCAAATCGCTGCACGAAGGAATGTCTGAATCAGCTACGAAATCTTATGTTGATCTAAATCGCAGTGGAACGCCACTGGCTGAAATCGTCTCCGAACCGGATTTTCGCTCGTCCTGGGAGGCGTACGATTATGTACAGTTTCTGCGCCGAACTCTGCTATATGTAGATGTCACCGACGGCAATCTGGAAGAAGGGAATTTCCGCTGTGACGCGAATGTCTCTGTACGATTGAAAGGTGCGGAAAAGTTCGGCACACGAACCGAGTTGAAAAATTTGAACTCGTTCCGCTTCCTGCAAAAAGCCATCGAATACGAGATAGCCCGTCAAATTGAGGTCATCGAAGCGGGCGGCGTGATTTCCCAAGAGACGCGCTTGTGGAATGAGCGGGAATCGAAAACTGTGCTGATGCGCTCGAAAGAAGATGCCCACGATTATCGCTATTTCCCTGAACCGGATTTGCCGCCGCTCGTTATCAGCGAAGCATTTATCGGAGAGCAACGCGAAGTGATGCCTGAATTGCCGGAGGCGCGGCGTCGCCGTTTCATTGAGGAATATGGATTGTCTTTTGAGGACGCTGCACAATTAACCGACACCAAAGGTATGGCTGATTATTTTGAAGCCGTAGTCAAAGAGAGCAACAACGCGAAATCTGCGGCGAACTGGATACTCAACGAATTGGTGCGCGAGTTGAACAATGGCGGGATCGAAATCAGCGAAAGTCCTGTGAGCGCAGTGTCGCTTGCGGCCATGATTCAAATGATTGATGATGCCACCATCAGCGGCAAGATGGCTAAAGATGTTCTCGTCGAAATGTACAAAACGGGTAAATCAGCGAAAGAAATTGTCGCAGCATTGGGCGGGGCACAAATTTCCGATGAAGGCGCAATTCGCGCAATGGTAGAAGAAATCGTTACGGCGAATCCGAAACAAGTCGCGGCATATCGCGACGGCAAGGCAGCGCTTTTTGGCTTCTTCGTTGGGCAGACATTGAAGGCAAGCGCCGGCAAAGCGAATCCGCAAGTCGTCAATAAAATTTTGAAAGAGATTCTTGAAAACAGTGAATAGTGAATAGTGAAAAACGAATAGTGAAGGCACTTCCGAATTCATCAATAGAGTCAGAAATCAATTCCACCACTATTCACTGTTCACTATTCACTATTCACTGAAAAGAAAGTTAGAGGAAAGTAAGATTGAGCAAGATAAGATTATTTTCGGTCGGTTTTTTACTCGCTCTTTTCATTTTTGGTTCTATTTCGTGCGGCACAAATACCGGCAGTAACGATGAAGTTGCCGTTTTAGATACAAGTTATGGGCGCATTGTCATAGAGTTTTATCCGAAAGACGCGCCCAAACACGTAGCCAATTTTAAAGAGCTGGCGCGAACGAATTTTTTCGATGGCACAAAGATCCATCGCCTGGTTAAGGACAAAGGGCAGAACATAGCGATTCAAGGCGGCGACCCGAATACCATAACTGGTGACCCTGCGACCTGGGGTATGGGGCAGCCAAATCAAAAGACTGTGCCTGCGGAATTTTCGAAAATTCTCAAACACGTTCGCGGCGTGATCTCCATGGCGCGAAAGGGAAATGATATAAACAGCGCGACCAGTCAGTTTTTTATCTGCACATCTGACCGAGCAGAATGGGATGGACAATATACGGTTTTCGGCAATGTTATCGAAGGTATGAAGATCGTTGATTCTATCGTTCGCGCTCCGATACTCCAGAATACGGATAAACCTGTTGACCCTGTCGTCGTGAATAAAGTCTCCATAGTGAAGCGCGACCAAATTAATAGCAGTCCATAGGTAGTGAGCCGTAGTCGGTGGTCGGTTGCCAGTAATCGGTGATTGATTGAAACCACTGAATCATAAATTAAAAATTCATTCTTTGGTTGTATGAGTCAATGACTGGTAACTGGCAACTGACCACCGACTACCGGTTACCGATTAAAGAGGGCAAGAGATGAGTGATTTGATTAGCAAGTATTTGAATAATCCTTTGGTATTGGGGGGCATCGCTTTCTTTGTTGTCATAGTGGTTTTAGTACTTGTTATCCTGTTTTTGCGATCACGAAAAACCAGGTCGGATGAAAATAATGTGCAATCTAAGTTGATCGCTCTGGAACGCGAAGCGCAATTTTCTGCGGCTGTCGAAGCCGTGGCTTATCAATCATCGCCTGATGTGTTGGCAACTCAAATTGCGGCGCTTTTTAAAGATTATCTCTCCTTGCCGATCTTTAAAATCTACGCGGGACATGAAAGCGATGCAGAATTTTCTAACATTTTGCCAAAAGAAAAAAACAGTGCACTGGCGACCAACGACCTGGCGATAACCAATGCCTTACCGCAACTCATTCCTGCTACTGCCGCTCTAGGTTTTTCACACCCTCAATCAATCAACACAAATGCTTTGATGACTCAGCAACCGATGAGCGCTGGGCAGAGCATCACGGTTCTCCCCTGGCGTGGCGCGTTTGGCTGGAGCGGATTGATCGTCGCCAACGCCTTGCATACCAATCCATCTGAAGCGTTGTTTGCTTTCCGAGAGCTGATTGCTCAACTCAACAACAAACTTGCGGTCGCTCTTGAAATGGCAAGCGAACAGGTAGATCGTTTCGATATGGAGCAGCGAGTTTCGCGCTCGGACAATTTTTATCAAGCAATTATTAACTCTCTCGAAGATGAAGCGCCGCTGTCATCCATTATGCGAGAAGTTGCATCTTTAATTGTCGGTGACAGTTCGGCATTGTGGCTACTGGATCCTGCATCG
>JANMSG010000312.1:0-11965 GCA_031389065.1 Acidobacteriota bacterium
ATAAAATTATTTGGCACCAATTGGTCTTTGAGAATGCAGTATCACCTGGCGATGGTATTGCTGGTTTGGGCGCCATTTCGGGTCACACTTCGTTTAGGCCACATCAGCCTCATCATAACCGCATTATTGCTTGGAGCGTTATTAGCGAGAAGGAATAATAGGCACTTTTTCGCAGGCCTTCTTCTAGGCCTTTCTCTGTCGAAGTATCCCTTGACTCTTCCCTTCTTTCTCTACTTTTTTTGGAAAAGGGAATGGAAAGTGGTTGCAACAGCTACGCTTGTGATGGCTGTATTGACCACAATATTCGCTCTTCGGTTGGGGATGTCGCCACTCGAAGTAACCGTAGATTACTTACAAATCATGAGCCAAACTTCGATTTCAAACAACGCTCAATTTGCTGGCTCAACTGAAATCGGACCACTTCTTTTTACATTGACCGATGGCAACAAGCCTCTAGCAGATTCCTTAAATATCTGCATGATTATTGTAGGTTTGACCGCAATGATCTTAGTTTTTCGGCGCAATCGGCAATGTGAAAATATCCATTTTGCTGTACTCGCTCTCTTCAGTCTTTGGTTTGTTTACCATAGGACGTATGATTCGGTTCTTTGCATATTGCCTGCAGCTTTGTTGATGAATTTCATCGCGAAGAAAATGTTTCTCGCTTTCAGCATAGGGTGGCTTTCGGCGATGTTCTTGTTTGCACTCAGCATACCAGGATTTCTAACGGAACGGCTTCATTTCAGCACAGAAGCATTATCTGCGAATCCTGCCGGTTTGCTCGGACTTCATATCGAAAGGCTTCTGGTATTCGGTATGTTCTGGTCTTTTCTATTTTACCTATGGAAATACGACAAGGTTAAAACTGGGCAGGATCACTCACAAAAAATAGAAGCCACTTGATTCACAACGACTGATGAATGGATATGTGAAGCGAAGAATTGACGTTTAACGGCATAAAGTAGGGTTGTAAGGCGACGGCATACAGTTGTATTAATTGAGAGAGGGAATTTCTATGACAACCGATTCATCACTCAATTGCGAGTCGTCTATAAATTCATTGGCAGATTATTCCAAAGATTTGCTATTGCGAGACGGCAACATTCTTAAACTACGCGCTCTTCGTCATAGCGATAAAGGTGGTTTGATAGGACTCTTTACGCGTTGCTCGCCCGAATCCATTCGCTACCGATTTCTTAGCACCATTAAATCGTTGCCCAAAGAAATGCTTGAAAGGCTACTGACGGTGGATGGCGCAACGCAGGTCGCGCTTGTAGTTGTTCCATTGGAAGGATCGGATGAGCGAATCATCGCCGTTGGCAGGTATAACGCTGAAAAAGACAGACCGGAAGTCGCCGAAGTCGCATTTTTGGTCGAAGACGCTTTCCAAAAACGCGGTATAGGTACCTTGTTGTTAGATACTCTTGCAGACATTGCGCGACAGCATGGAATTACGCATTTTAGCGCCGATGTCCTGGTTGATAATCATGTAATGCTGAGTATTTTTCGCAAAGCTGGATATGCGATGACCAGCAGCGCAAGTTATGGCGTCACGCATCTCGAATTCCCTATCACTGAAAACGAAATTGCAAAGGGAAGAGCCGAAGCGCAAGGTGCTGAAGCGGAACGTGCCGCAAAGAAATGAATGAGACTGAAAGCGCCGATATTCTTATTCCAAGGAATAAGAAACATTCGGACAAGAATGTCTGCGCTCCGTCGCTTTCTATCGAAAAGCGATAGGTCAAATGCTTTCAATTTGTAGTTGCGCGTTTCCCATGCTATATTCTGGCGACTCAGAGACCGAGAGGCTTGTATGGACTTCAAATTTAAATCACAAGTGATGGATGCTGCTGGCATCAACCGCACTCTTTCAAGGCTCGCTTTGCAGATCGTCGAACGCAATTCGGGAACCTCGGATTTGCTTTTGGTAGGCATACGAAGACGAGGCGTCCCGCTCGCCGAACGCTTGGCGGACATCATCGCGCAACTGGAAGGGCAACGACCGCCTACGGGGCAACTTGACATCACGCTCTATCGTGACGACCTTTCAACCGTAGGACCACGACCGATCGTCAACAAAACTGAAATTCCCGGCGATATAACAAACCGGGCGATTGTTTTAGTAGACGATGTCTTATATACAGGGCGAACGATTCGTGCCGCGCTTGATGAATTGGTAGATTTCGGCAGACCGCGCAGAGTCGAATTGGCTGTGCTGATTGACCGCGGTCATCGCGAGTTGCCGATTCAAGCCGATTACGTCGGCAAGTATCTGCAAACTTCGGATTCCGAGATTGTCAAAGTGATGCTCACGGATTACGACGAAGAAGAACAAGTTATCGTTGTTGAAAATGAGTAAGTCCGTAGTCGGTCGTTGGTTGTCCGTAGTCGGTTATGCTTTTACCTCCGGCCACCGACCGCCGACCACTGACCACCGATAAATGACCAAGTTTAAAAGAAAAGACCTGCTAGGCATCAGAGAACTTTCCGTCGAGGAGATAAACACCATCCTCGAAATGACTCATTCTTTCAAAGAAGTTTCCTCCCGTTCAATCAAAAAAGTTCCTACACTGCGCGGTAAAACCGTGATCAACCTCTTCTTTGAATCTTCAACGCGCACCCGAACATCTTTTGAAATTGCGGGCAAGCGCCTATCGGCGGATACCATCAATATCTCCGCTTCTTCTTCTTCGGTGACCAAAGGCGAGACACTCATTGATACGGCGCGAAATCTCGAAGCCATGGCTCCAGACGTGATTGTCATACGCCATGCGTCGCCAGGCGTGCCACATCAACTCGCTAAAATGATTGATTCGTCAATCGTCAACGCAGGCGATGGCGCGCACGAACATCCTTCGCAAGCTTTGCTGGATGCCTATACGATTCGCGAACGTAAGGGAAGGATCGGCGGGCTTCAAGTGGCAATCATCGGTGATATAACGCATAGCCGTGTGGCGCGCTCCAACACACATTTGCTTACCAAACTGGGCGCGCACGTTCGCGTCGCAGGACCGCGAACCTTGATTCCTGTACATTACAAGGAGATTATTGAAAATTGCGAAGGCTCGGTCACCGTCTGCGACAAAGTAGAAGAGGCGATTGCAGGCGCAGACGTTGTGATGATGCTTCGTATACAGCACGAGCGAATGAGCGACGCTTTTTTCCCTTCGCTAAAAGAGTATTCGATTCGCTACGGTTTAACGCTCAACAGACTCGCACTTGCCAATGATGACGCGATCGTGATGCACCCGGGACCAGTGAATCGCGGCGTCGAGATCAGTTCGGACGTCGTTGATAACTCGCGCTCGTTGATACTCGAACAGGTGGCAAATGGCGTAGCGGTCAGAATGGCGATTCTTTTCTTGTTAATACAAAGCAGAGGACTCAGCGAAGGATAAAATTAGTTCGTAGCCCGTAGTCTGTAGATCGTAGTTTAGTGAATTATAACTACAAGCTATAGACTACAAACTACAGACTACAGACGATTATGAAAATATTAATCAAGGGTGGAAAAATCATAGACCCTTCACAGGGGCTGGAAAAAGTTGCTGACCTGTTAATCATCGCCGGTCGCGTCTCTGAAATCGGCAACGAGGTATCGGATGAAGACGCGGAAATTTTCGATGCAAGCGGACTTATCGTTTCTCCTGGTTTTATAGACCTTCATGTCCATTTGAGAGAGCCTGGCGAAGAGTACAAAGAGACCATCGAGAGTGGCGTGAAAGCGGCAGTGGCAGGCGGTTTCACGTCCGTGTGCGCGATGCCAAACACCAAGCCGGTGAATGATAACGCTTCGATTACACGCTCTATCATTGAAAAAGCGCGACAAGTCAATCTCGCAAATGTCTTCCCTGTTGGCGCAATCACGCGAGGCTCTTTGGGCGAAGAACTCGCCGAGATGGCAGAGATGAAAGAGGCTGGCGCAGTGGCGGTTACAGATGACGGTAAGCCCGTAATGAATGCTCAGGTGATGCGTCACGCGATGGAGTACGCCCGTGACCATAATTTAGTTGTTGCAGACCATTGTCAGGACACCTGTCTTTCGGCTTGCGGAGTGATGCACGAAGGGCGTTATTCAACGCTGCTTGGGCTCAAAGGCATGAGCAGTTCGGCAGAAGATAGTCAGGTCGCTCGCGACATCATGCTTTCGGAAGTGACCGGCGCACGAGTTCATATCATGCATATCTCCACAGAGAGAGCCGTTAATTTGGTGCGTGAAGCAAAACGCAAAGGCTTGCCAGTGACTTGCGAAGTCACGCCGCATCACCTTGCCTTGACGGACGCGCAGGTATTGGGATTTGACACAAACACCAAGATGAACCCCCCCTTACGTTCTGAAGAAGATCGTCTGGCATTGATTGAAGCAGTTGCTGATGGAACGATTGACGCCATAGCTACAGACCACGCACCGCATCACGCGGATGAGAAGATGCTCGAATATGATCATGCCCCGTTTGGAGTCGTTGGCTTGGAAACGGCTCTGGGAGCCATTTTGGAGGTTTTGTACCATTCCGGAAAAGTCACATTAAATCGCATCGTCGAGATGTTGACGATAGGCGCTGCGCGAACCTTTTCGCTGCAACGCGGCACTCTTCAAAAAGGCGCCATTGCGGACATCACAATCTTTGACCCTGACCGCGAATGGACGGTCGACCCTTTGAGGTTCAAATCCAAGAGCCGCAACACACCTTTCAAAGATTGGACACTTCGCGGCAAAGTGGTGGCTACGTTTGTAGAAGGAAGGGAAGTTTATCGCCTTGATTAGCGGCTAGATGTCACGAGGTGATTTTTTCTTTAAGAGTTTCGAATAGCCGTTCGCAATATGGCGCGGCACCTCTTACTTTACCCATATCAAGCAGTTTTAGAATATCCGGAGCGTGACGAGTTTTGTGGTATTCGCCTTTTTGAGTTTTTTGCGTAGCAGTTTTCAATCCCGCTTCAATTTCTGTCTTAGCGATTTGCTCTACATTTTTATTTTTCGGTATAGAGTTGGCATGAAACCTCTGTCCGTAAAACTTTTGGAGGGTTTCGACATCAGCGACAATCCAAGCTTCCATCATTTGAACCATGAAGTGAATTTGTTTTTCCTCAATTGGAGGGAAATCCCAATCGTCTCGATTTTTCAAATGTTGACTTGGTGATGTTGTGATTGCAACAGGTGCTTCGGAATCAACCAGCAATACGTTGAAAGCCGCCGTGTGTAGTCGCAAAGCAGTTTTGAAATCATCAAACGCAGAATTGCGAGAACCGCAGGCAATAATATTCCATTTCACTTTATGTTCTCGCGCCAAATTGACCAAATCTTTAAAGCACTCGCTAAACCCTTGCCGCAGAGTTCTCTTGGTTTCTTTGTAATCGCCGCCGCCCTCGATGTAGATGCGAATCTCTTTGACCATCAATTGCCCCCGATTTCACCCATCGCCCAGAGTTCGCCGAGCGAGTATTTTTCGAGCCACTCTTTTTGCTTTTCAGGGTCAAGTCTTTGTAAATGCGTGCCAACATCATCGCGCTCGCACACCAAAACGGCTTCGGGAACCTCCGAAAGTGCGGAGACTAAAGCCTCTGAATGTGTCGTGACGATTAGTTGTGTGCGTTGCGATGCTTCAATTAGCAAATTCGCAAGATTAGGCAAAATGTCAGGATGCAAACCAAGCTCAGGCTCTTCAATGCAAATTAACGGAGGCGGCTCAGGATGACAGAGAATCGTTAAAAGACAAAGATAACGCAGTGTGCCATCTGACAAACGAGTCGCAGGTGTAGGAGTCGTTAAATCCTCTTCTCGAATAAAAAGCTGTATGGTATTGCCTTGAATTTTTAGATTCAATGCTTCAACTGCGGGGTAAAATATTTTCAGTTTCTCAAGGAGAATTCGTTCTATACCTTTATACTGCAAGTCACTTAATATAAGCCCAAGATTGCTGGCATCTTCCAGCAAGAAGTCATCCGGTAAATCCGCTCTCTGAGGAAATTGTGCAGGTGAATTACGCCTTAAATTGAAGTTCTTATATATGTGGATTGCATTGAACACATTTCCTAAATAGGTGATTTCAGGAAAAGACATAGGATCTTTTCGTTGGGATAATATGGATTCCGCTTGCACCTCTCTGATATATGAAATTTCCTTTCTGCCTTTACTGATTCCAGCCTTCTGCCTTTCATTTTGCCGAGTCCGAAAGATGCTTTGACCTCCTACAGCTCCGTAAAATATCTCTACTTCTGTAAGTTTTCGAGGATAACTGTTAGAGATAGTTTCACTCGCAACTCGTAACCGCTGACTAATTGCTTCTAATTCGATACGATAAAGCAAAGGTTTTACACCTTCTGGAAAATCTACGATAGCTTCTAAGAAGGAAGGAGATGTTGACTTTTCTTTTTCCCCCTTCCAAATCCATTCTGTTATTCCTCCTCCTTGTTGAATAGGAAAAGAAAGATTAGTTGGGGTTGCGTGTAGCAAACTAATCGCTTCAATCAAATTTGATTTTCCCGAAGCATTTCGACCTATCAAGACATTCAACGACTCCAGTTTGATTTCTTCTCCTTTGTTTCCATAAGAAAGAAAATTTCGCAGGCGTATAGAATGTATTAACTTCTTGCCTTCCATGTTGGTCTCCAGTTTTTTTTAGAGATGATTGTAAGTGTAGATGAAATTCGTCACAGGTCAACTACTCGCTAGTCATTCTAACTATTGAGTGATTTACAGCTTTAGCTATGTTCTCGGCTTCCTTAATACAATCGCCGACGGAGACTCCGTGTAGGTAATTGCCAATCATGTGAAAACCAGTGATTTTATTGGCTAGTTCTTCGATGTGTCCGACTCGCGCGGCATGACCTATGTTGTATTGCGGAATGGCTCGCCCCCATCGAGTAATCGAAACTACCTGTGGTTCGTCTTTGATACCTAGAACCTTTTGTATTTCAATATGAGTTTTTGAAATCAATTTATCATCATGAAATAGCGCTGCATCAGGATTACGCGCACCGCCTATGAAAATCGTCAACAGCGCTTTGTCTTTCGAGGCACGCCCTGCAAATTGGCTTGAGTTGAATAGACACCCCAACACATTCAACCCTGCGCTTGGCGCTGCCAGAAAGCCAAAACCATCGAGCGGATTTGCTATAGAGGATTTGTCATAGACTAAATAAACAATCGCAAGTGGTGGGTATTCAATCTCTTGAACCAACAGACTAATTTCTTTTGAAATAGAAACGACAAGCGATGCCGCACTTTTCGCGGGTGTAGCGATGATAAGCTGTCTGCAAGCGATTTGTTGCTGAACGCCTGAGTGGTTGAAGTTCACAACGAACTTGTCTGATGGCTCTCGTTTCGATTCAGACTTTGCCCTCTGTAACCCTGACTCTGCAATCGTAATATCCGAACATTCTGTGAGCAGAGCTTCTCCAAGTTTTGCAGCTAAGGTCTTAGGCAAAAAACTCATGCCATCGCGGAACGAGACAGAACGCTTGCGTTTGGGTTTATGCGGTTGCTCAGGGCTTTTCTTTGCCTGTTTTGCTTCACGCATTTTTGCTATCGCGCCACGAAACAGGCTCCCATAGCCGCTTTCAAGGCTTGCCAGAAATGGAAATGCGGCTTGAATGCTTAGTCGTTTTTCATCACCAGCGTAGATGCCTGAAACGAACGGAGCGACGATTCTCTCTGCTACTTCAGAGCCCAGTCGTCTTGAAATGAAATCATAAACGCTCTCTTCGTCTTGAGAATAGCGCTTCTGGATGAAGGGTTCTCTGAGTAATCGTAGTTTGCCGCTACGGCTTAACAAATCGCTTTTCATTAAAGCGGGCAGACTCATAGGCACGGCGCGAAGTCGGCCGTTGAAATAGACATAGGCTGGAGCTTTCGGGTTTCCTTCGATGAGTTCGTCAGCGATGCCTAATTCATCAACAAGGGTGAGCAATTCAGGTGTGCCTTGCGCGCTATTGGGACCTCGTTCAATCAAGAAACCGTCAATCGTTTCGCTTTGTATTACGCCACCAACCAGACTAGATTTTTCTAGCAATGCGACATCCACGCCATGCGATTTCAATCTGTAAGCGCAGACCAATCCCGATAGCCCAGCGCCTATGACGATTACATCTTTGCGGTAGCTTTGCATATCGGTGTTGGTTGGCAAGTGACTGAATAATGCGGGCAGAGATTTTTATCGCTTTGAACTTCAAGGGTTAATTCTCTCTGCACAAGGTCAGCGAGCGCAGCAATGAAATCAGGGCGACAGTTTAATGCGGGAACTCTACGGTATTCTTTGATACCAACTTCGTCGGCGACCCCTTTATAAAGAATGTCCATTTCGTAAAGGGTTTCGCTGTGTTCAGAGACAAAGCTGATAGGCACCATTAAGATTTGCGAGACCCCTTCGCTTGCCAGCCTGCGAATGGTTTCTTCGGTTGATGGACGCAACCATTTCACTGGACCGACTCTGCTCTGAAATGAGAGCGTGTGGGAATAATTGGTTCCGACCTCTTCCATCACAAGCTTGAAGGTGTGCTGCGTATATTCAAGGTAAGGGTCACCTTCTTCTATGTAGCGCACAGGTACACTATGCGCGCTGAAAATTATGGTCGTGTCGTTGGGTTCCAGATTGGAAAATTTAGCGAGTTCTTCTTTCACCATTCCGGCAAGCGACTGGATATAGTTTTTATCATCTTGCCAGCTACAAATCACTGACGAGCGAATGGATTCTAGTCGTTTCTCCTTAATGACTTTATTCATTCGATTGAGGCTTGAACCTGTGGATGAAATCGAAAATTGCGGATACAGGGGCAAGACGACGAGATGCGTTATGCCATCGCGCTCAATTTGCTCAAAGGTTTCTTCTGTAAACGGTTTCCAATAGCGCATAGCTACATAAACGTGAGCCTTTAAGCCGCGATGGTTCAATTCGTTTTCGAGAGCGTGTGCCTGCTCATCGGTGATTTTGCGAAGCGGAGAGCCGCCACCGATTTGCTCGTAATAGCTGCTCGATTTTTTATGACGCTGAGTTGAGATGAACCAGGCGAGCGGCTTTTGCAAAAAGCGAAAAGGCAAGCGAATGATGTCTGGATCCGAGAAGAGATTGAAAAGAAACGGACGCACATCCGCAAGCGTTTCCGGTCCTCCAAGATTAAACAGCAACACGCCGATTCGTTCTTCGTTTGATTTTGCTTTTGTCATCATGAATTATATATTGGCTTCGGTAATAATTTTCAGACCGTCAATACCTGCATAATCTTTGTAGTTGTGCGTAACCAAAGGGATGTCGTGGAGCAAGGCGGTTGCCGCAATCCAAGCATCGGCAGTTTGAATAGGGCGACCATTGCGTTTGGCGCTTTGCATGGTCTCAGCCCATTTCAAACATAGCGCCCTGTCAGAATAAATAACGATAAAATCCTTCAAGAAATCTGCAAGCTTTTGTTTTCTTTTCTCTCCCCAAATTCTTTCAAGCGTCCAGCGGTCTGTTTCGGCAATGGTCATAAACGAAAGAATCAGGAGTTTGTCATTGGTGTGTTGGTGGTACAATTCGGCGCGGCTGTCCATTTTGAATAAGTACGATACAACGTCAGTATCTACTGCAATGATTTCTACCAACTCTATTCTCCTTTGCGATCTTCATCTCTCCACTTTCTGATTGTGGCAATGAAATCATCAATGCTTTCATCTTCGGGCCAGAAATCGGCTTTCGCTTTTGCGGCTTCAAAGTTGAACGGTTTCACACCTTGTTCTTCGATTAAGCGCAGTAATTTTTCTCGCGCTTTGATTTGCGCCTCTCGCAAATCTTCACCGAGTGTATCGGCCTCTTTATCTATAGAGATATTTTCTATGGTCATGGCTTTTCCTCCTTTCTTACGATTTATACTCCTTTTGCAGTCTCAATAAAAGCGCGGGCGTTTTCAACAGGAGTCATAGGCAAGATGCCGTGTCCTAAATTCAATATGTGTTTGTGACCACCGCCTGCTGCAAGAATCGCTTTGGTTTTCTCGCGGATAATTTCAGGCGTTGAAAGCAGTATGCAAGGGTCGAGGTTTCCTTGCAGGGTGAATTTGTCGCCGACTCTACGACGCGCATCTCGTAAATCAGTGCGCCAATCAATACTCAACACATCTGCTCCGCAGGTCGCCATCTTCTCCAGAAAATGCCCACTGTTATTAATATACATAATTGTGGGTGCGGCTTGGCGATTGATGGAGGCAAAAATTTTTTGTTGATAAGGCAGAGCGAATTCTTGGTAATCGGCAGCCGAAAGCTCACCTGCCCAAGAGTCGAACAATTGAATGATTTGTGCTCCCGCTTCAATCTGCGCGTTCAAATAAAGAATTATGGTGTCGGCGATTTTGTCTAAGAGTACATGAAAGTTCGCTGGCTCTTTGAACATCATCTGTTTGACGTAAGCATAACTTTTCGAACCGCCGCCTTCAATCATATAAGCCGCAAGCGTCCAGGGGGCACCGGCGAACCCTATTAAAGGGACACTGCCATCCAATTCACTCCGCAAGGTTTTTAAAATCTCCATCACAAAGCCGGTCTTTTCAACGGGGTCAGGAACGATGAGTTTATCAATCTGTTCGCGTGTGCGAATCGGCTCCGGCAATTCGGGACCTTTCTTCTCGGTCAGTTGAACCTCTTGCCCCATCGCTTCAACAGGAATCAAAATATCGCTGAACATAATCACTGCATCAACGTCAAGTATGCGAAGTGGCTGGAGCGATACTTCAACAGCAAGTTCAACCGTTTTGCAAAGCGTCAGAAAAGGAGTGTCTTTACGAATGGCGCGATACTCGGGCAGGTAACGTCCGGCTTGACGCATCATCCAGACAGGTGTTCTTTCAACCTGCTCGCCTCGTGCAGCTCTTGTCATTAAGTCATTTTTCATGATTTTTTCTCTGTATAAAATCTGTTCATGCCTGCCATGCGCTGGTTTCTGACCGACTCGAAACGATCGTTATATTCTTAAACTATGATTGTAACAATGACACTACGTGATTCAAAGTTGGCTGGATTTGATTAATTTTGCGCGGCTCACAAAAGGATTGTCTGTTTCAAAGTATCGCCATTCAAGATCCGTAGCCTTGGTTATTCCAATTCGCGGACTCGAAGATATTTGCGGGATGAATGGGCGCTCGCGAAGTTTTAATTCGCGACCAATGCGCTTGCCGTTGAAACTCAGGTCAATACAAAACGCTTGTGATAAACGACCGGGCCCGCTAGCTAATTTTTTTATGTCGTCTGTTCCGCGTCGTCTCTTCATTTCTTCGATGCCACGTAGTGGTTCGATTGCGCGGATCAAAACCGCGCCTATGCCATCACGCTCACAGGTGAAATTAGAGCAATAATACATTCCATAATTGAGATAGACATAGAGATGCCCGAAAGTTTCGTACATCAAGGCGCTGCGATTTGTTCGCTTCGCCGCGTGTGATGCCGCGTCTGTTGTGTAGGCTTCGGTTTCGACGATACGGCCTGCGCATTTTCCTACGACGATTATTGTGCCGATTAATTCTTGCGCCACAGTGATGGTATCGCGTGCGAAAAAATCTAGGTCGAGAATAGCCATCTTTTAATTAAGAGGTTGCTACGCGTTCAGCAGCAACTTTTCCTTGTTTGCTTGCTTTTGCTAAAACTGCCGAGGCGATGCGCAAAGAGAGAATTGCTAACACAACAATGAATGAGATGATAAATTCTGTTTTGTTACCACCAGGTTTCGGTTCATCAACCTTTTTGTCATATTGCAAGAAAATAATTTGACGGTGAATCAATGGAATCAAATCTTGATGTATTGGTCGCCTAAGGTGAGTGATGCGAACACCCAGATTTTTCCGAATTATCATCAATAGATTGATAGAGAGATCAAGCGATTGAGTTGGTAATGGCCTCCCACTCTTTATAAAGTTGCTCGATTTGCGAGGTGATTGAGTCTTGCTGGCTGCTGATTTCCGCGTACTGTACTGCCCCCCAATCGCTTGCAGGGTTTTCGAGTTT
>JANMSG010000332.1:0-12554 GCA_031389065.1 Acidobacteriota bacterium
GCCGCCGAGCAGCGGATCTGGTTGCACAAACGCAAAAGGCCCGCAATGAAAGGCGAAACCGAATGCGTTTGCCAGAAGAAATCCAGCCTGTTTTCTAATGCTTTTTACAAAGCGTAGACGTTGCATTCCACTTACGCATTCGCGGTTTGTTCGCGTTGCATCTCGGTCGCTTCGCGGAGTCTGTCAATCAACTCTTGAACTCTATCGGATGTGGGACGCAAATATCCGAGTCGCAACATCTCGCGGATGTCTGCTTGCGTGGGTTTAGCTGTCGTTCTGAAGAGAAAATCGGCGAGCGGACAGACGACGTTGTAATTTTTGCCGCTCTTGCGATGATGCATAAAGTGGTGTCTCGCCAGATAACGGAACAATCCCCAATCTTTGAAGAAGACATCTTGCGGGATGTGCATCTGACGGTGCAGCACGTTCCACAAACGATTGTGCGTGATTACCGTCGCCATAAAAATGCTGCCACCTAAGATTGAGAAGTAAAATATAGGGAGCCAAAGCGGCACTGTGCTGAGGACCATCACGACGGTCTCTGTCACCTTGATATCTAGATTTTCCTGGCGTCCGTGATCATCCGGCTCGTAATCGAAATCTTTGTACCAGATGGAATGGTGACGAACTGCATGCGCTTCAAAAACGCTCATGAGATAAGGAAAAATTTTATAAAGCCAGCCAAATAACCGTTTCCTGTGCATAAAATGTTTGTGAATTTGATGCTCGCCTACGGAGATCAAAACATAACTGAAGGCTAGCCATCCGAGAACCGTCAAAATCAAGAACGCTGCGTTCTGTACTAATACCATAATTCCTCCAAAATAATTGGAATGTGAAGAGCAACAAGAGGCAGCGTGAACAATTCTCTGAATCGTTTATCCGAGAGGGGTCGCAGAGCATTCGTTTAAGCTAAGGCCGTCTGTGATCGCGCATCATCTGTCCACATGAATATAAACACGAATCTTGCCTAGATCAAAATCAATGTAGAGCAAAATCAGTGATTTGTTTTTTTGACGAATTGCCAAGTTGCTAAACGGTAATTATTTTCCTGAGTTTCGTTGCAAATTGGCTGTCAAGTCTCTGTACGCAGGATAACGCTACGATGTTGCGTCGCAAAATTAGCCTGTCCGCCGCCTTTGTCAATCAGTAGAAAGACTTATTTTTTCTGGCTCTTCTTTATCCTCCGAATTCTTTCTTTGGTCGCTGCAAGCTCTTTCCAACATTCCTTTTTCGATCTCAATCCAAAGCCGTCTTTTCCCACGTAAGAGATTTCCCTCACATCATCTTCATCCCAGAAAGCAATGCCACGACTCCTATACTCGACGATAGCATTGCCTTCTTTTGCTTCATAGATAGGTCTAGATTCAGAAAAGTACCCTTCTTTATCATCAGGACAAAAAGCATATGTCGTAATGATATAGTCATCGCCGAAATAGTGAATTGCTTCCTCCTTCGATAGCTTATCTGGGTATAAAGTCATCTCCATAATTTTGCCTGTGCGATTTTCAATATCAATAGAGAATTGACCGGAGAGTTCCCCTATGCCGCCAAATGAGTAATTTACCCATGCTTCAGGGTGATTCTCATCCAAATACAGATAGGACTCCCAAACAAAAGACCTTATCGGCTCGCCTAAAATGCGAAGCATATCTTCACGAGTTGATTGCCCGACAGTCAGACCTTTGTAAGTTGCCGCTTGCCAGGTCTTGCTCAGCCTCTTACTGGCCTCACTTTTCTTTTGTTCTTCCGATTGCGTTAATTTGTCAGCAGTAGCCTCGTTGCGGGTTTGCTGAGGAGATTCCGATGGCGCGCCTTCGCTCGATTTTCCCCTGCCACAAGCAGCAGAGATCAATACAAACAGGAACAAAATCAACATTGCTTTCATCTTGATAACCTCGCCGTGTGATCAGAAACAGCGTGTTAGATAAGAACGAAAGCGAAAAGGTTGTTTCATTCAAATGAACTCCGCTTGTAAGAAGATTCATTATTTATAGACGGCCTTCCTGGGTTTCTTTGCTTGCACCTCAGGGGTCTTTTTCAAATTCTCCATGGCGACTTGCACAGCTTTTTCAAGCTGCGGGTCGTGTCCCTGGCGCACAGCTGCGGGCGTCAGTTCTACTTCTATGTCAGGAGCAACGCCATGATTTTCGATATCCCAATTGCCCGTCTTCGGATTGTAAAAAGCGCGATTCGGTGCCAGCATAGAGCCACCATCAACCAATTCAGGCATAGGGATAAATCCGCCGATGCCGCCACCCCAGGTGTGCTTGCCAACCAGCATGCCAACATTTGCCTGACGAAACATCCACGGCAGAGTATCGCCGCCACTTCCGGCGTATTCGTTGATGATCATCACGCGCGGACCCGGCACCGCAGCAACAGGGAAAGGCATATCTGCCCCCTCACGGAAGGTGTAAGTAGAGAGCGATGCGCGCTTGAGCGATTCGATGAAATAATCTGCGGGCGCGCCGCCGCTGTTGTACCTTTCATCAATAATCAAGCCTTGTTTATCAAGCTGCCCGTAAAAATCTCTGTTGAATAATTCATAGCCAGTTCTTCCTGTATCCGGCAAATAAATATAGCCGAGTTTGCCGCCCGACATCTCCGTAACTTTGCGGCGATTACTCTCCATCCAGTCAAACATACGCAGGGTGTTTTCGCCAAACATGGGAGAGATTGCGAAAGTTCTCGCGTCGCTTCCATCGGGCTTCGTAGCAACCTTCAATTGTGCAGGTCTTCCGGCTTTGCCTTGAAAATATTTAAAGATGTTTTCATCGGCTTTGATCTCCTGCCCGTCAATTGCCATCAGGTACTCGCCGACCTTCACATTCACACCAGGCTGTGTAAGCGGCGAAGACAACAACCCATCGGAATTGTCTCCTTGATAGATGCGCGTGATGCGATAGCGACCTTGATCTATTTCGTAATCTGCGCCAAGCATACCGACATTGGCTTGCCCTTGACCAGGTGTATCGCCACCGCCAATTTGCATATGGCTGACGGTAATGTGCGAGAACATTTCGCGGAATACAGTATTTAAATCACTGCGCGAGACGACATTTGGCAGGTAAGCCGCGTAGTGTTCTTTCAACGCCGCGAGGTTCTGCCCGTGATGGCTGGCGTCGTAAAAGTAATCGCGCATCAAGCGCCAGGTTTCGTTATAAATTTGTTTCCATTCATCACGCGGATTGATTTGAATATCGGCGCTGGCTACATCGAGTTTGCCTTCACCAGATTTCGGCGCCACATCAGTAGAGACGATAAAATAATTACCGCCGCTTATGTAGAGCAATTGACTGCCGTCATCCGACACCGTAAAGCCGCCTACGCCTTCGACAAACTTGTCGGTTCTAGGCGTTGACACATCGAATTTGTGCAAGATGTTAGGACCTTGACTGCCCGCTTCCAGCACAAATAACACACCCGATTTGCCTGCCGCAAGCCCTATGTAATCACGCGGTGGTGCGGGCATCCGCACGATGCGTTGAGCGATGCCTTCAACATCAACGCTGGATGAGGCGTTCTCTGCTCCAGCATGGTCTTGCCTGGCGACGGCAGGCAAGAGCGGCGAAGCGTCCCCCTTGCGAAGCACGACTGCGTTGAGGTTGCGCGTCACCAAAGTTCTAAAAGTGAACGAAGACATACCGAAGACTCTGCGAGGACCGGCGTTGGCGCTGGTAGTGAAATAGAGATACTTGCCATTCTTATCAAATGCGGGCGAGGCGGCATCAAGCCGGCTATCGCTCACCGCATAACTTTTTGCCGCATCAAGCGAGTACAGATGAAGCGTTCGCAGGTAATTCAGTTGAACCTTTGTATAAGCAATCCATTGACTGTCTGGCGACCACGCGGGTGAACCGTTTTCACCGCCGCGAGCATCCGCATCAATGCGGGCAGGCGTACCCTTTTCAATATCAACGTACCAGATAGCCAATCGTTTGTCGGTAAACGCGAGCTTTTTTGAATCAGGCGACCACACCGGCTCGTTATAAAAAGAAGGCTGCGCTTCAATCGAAATCTTCTTCACTTCGCTGCCATTTGCCGAACGCAGATGCAATTGATACTCGCCCGATTCATCTGAATAATAGGCAATCCATTTCCCATCCGGCGACCAGACGGGAAAGCGTTCGGCTGCTGAGGTCGTTTGCGTGAGGTTACGGGCTTCGTTTTTATCTGCGCTCACGGTTAAGACTTCGCCACGCGCTCCAAATACGGCGCTCTTGCCATCAGGCGAGAGGTTGAAGGCGCGAATCCAGCGAGCGGCTTTCACCGGGCGCGGCTTGATTTCGGCAAAATCGCTGCTGCTGATTTTGACGGGAATCGCGCGTTCTTGAGTGGTCTTTAAATCGTAGAGATGAAGCGCGCCATCTTGCGCAAAGATGATGGCATCGCCGCCATAGGAGACGGTTCTGATGTCGTACTTTTCGAAACGCGTTAACTGGTCAGTCTTTTTCGTCTGCGTGTCATAAGCAAAGAGGTTTGCTGTGCTTGTCCGATCGGAGACGAAATAAATTTTATTGCCAACCCACATAGGGTTTCTGTCGTTTGAGTTGTTACGCGGTATGGTTTGCGTTTGACTGTTTGCTAAATCGGCTATCCAGATTGCGGATGTCTGTCCGCCGCGATAATTGCGCCAGGTGCGCGTCGGGTCTGAAAGTGGGGTGTAGGCGATGCGCGCAGCGTCTGGTGAAAAAGAACCCTCCCAGGCAATGGGCAACGGCAATTGTTTTTCAAATCCACCCTGCGCGGAGATTGTGTAAAGTTGATGCGTCGAATCGGTCTCTCGTCTTGAGCGCAACAAGACGCTTTTGCCGTCGGGAGTCCAACCAGCCACTGCGTCCTCTTTCGGATGATAGGTCAAGCGTTTCGCTTCGCCGCCCGCAGCCGCTATGACGTAGACATCGAGGTTGCCGCCCGCGTTCATCGAGAAAGCGATCTGCGAACCGTCCGGCGAAAAGACTGGTGTAACTTTTTCGCCAGCCTGATTGATGAGCTTTCTTGCCTCGCCACCCTTTCGGTCAACGATCCAGATGTCACCAGCGTAAACAAAAGCGATTTGCCTGTCGCTCACCGTTGGCATTTGAAAAGGCTTTCGTTCGCTTTGTTGCGCCAGCGTGTTTGCGCTACAGCATAAGAGAGAAATAACCAACAGACATATCTTCTTCATTTTTTTGCTCCTTGTGAAAGTTGCCCCGATTTGAGCGACAACCAAACTTCCGCTTTTGGTTTCGATTTTATTATTTCACTCGTAATGCAGAGCCTCTGCGGGTTGCACTTTGGTGGCCAGCCAGCTTGGATATAAGCCGCAAAGGGTTGTCAACAGGTACACAATCAAGGCGGAAACGATGATGCTGTAGACATAAATTTTGGCGCTGATAAAGCTAATCAAATCCAGCAACGGAAATTGCACGACAACCAGCACACCAAATAGCAAACCGAACGAGGTGATGATGAAAAGCTCGCCGAGGATTTGCTTGTAGATGTTGACGGCGGTCGCGCCTTTGGCGCGTCGCAGACCAATCTCTTTCATTCGTTGCGTCACGTTTTGCCATAAAACGCCCGTCAGTCCCAAGGCGACCATGATCATCAGAAACGCCGCTATCAAGCCGAGCAGGATGATCGGTGTGAGTTGCAGACGAAAGGTGGCTTCGCGCATTTCAACGAGCGGTTGCACCTCGAACGACCAGGCTTTGGCTATGGCTTGCAGCTTATCTGTCAGCTTCACCTGAAAATCAGCAGTCGTTCCGGGACGTAGCTTGAGTACCAGGTTTCGCGGCGGGCGATCTTTCGGGTTGTTGAGGTTCTTGCGATTGAAGGCGAAATTACCGGGCGCGCTGAATTCACCCAGCTTGCGAAAGTCTGAGATAATGCCGACGATTTTTGATTCCTGTATCCTCGTACTTTCTGGACTTAGTAGCTGCCCAACAGGGTCTTCGTCGCCAAAGATCTCTGTAGCCATCCGCTGATTGATAACGACAGGTTGAAAGTTTGCCGCATCATCCTCTTTGCTGAACCACCGGCCCGCAACGATATTCAAGCCGAAGACCTCTTTGAATTCGTCTGTGACTTCATTGCGTTCGTATTCAATCTCTTTGCCATTTATCGGTACGCCGCTAAACATGCCGCCGAAATGATATGGCACGGTGCCGGCACTGGCTACGCTTTCGACTTCGGGCATATCTTTTACCGCAAGATAGAGTTGTCGGGTGGTCTCCAATTGCTCAGGCGTGAAGTAATCATCCGACTCTTGCTTGACGTCTATCTGCACGTTCCAGACATTGTCGTAGGTAAAACCGAGCGGCTGGTTGTAGTTGCTCGCGTAATAAACGACGAACATCATCACCGCAAACAAAACGAGAAATGAAACGAAGATTTCGACGGTGATCAGAAAGTTGATGCGCTTGCGATTCCAAACCAGTTTCATCAGATGCTTAATCATCGCAGACCTCCTTTCAAGGCTTGCACGGGATGAAGCCGCGACATCTTCCAAGCCGGATAGACGCCGGAAAACAGACCGAAGAAGATCGCCAGGCAAAGCCCATAAAGAAAGATTCTGTAGTTCAAGTGAAAATCTGCATAAGGAATCAAGCCGCTCTGTGAAATCAATTGCAGCACCAGGTAGGAGCCGACGAAGCCAATCACTCCGCCAATCAAAGTGAGCAGGACATTTTCGATGATAAACTGTCCGACGAGCGTCATGGAAGATGCGCCAAAGGCTTTGCGAACGCCGATTTCGGAAGCCCGCTCCATAATGCGACTGACGTTGATGTTGATGAGGTTAATCGTCGGAAGCAGCATAAACAGCAGCGCGGCAATGACAATTACTATGATAAATTGCGACGGGCGACCTTCGTCATTTCCGGGAGTGAAGAACCGCGCGACACCTTCGGGAAAGGTCTCTATGGCGCTTTTCGCCTCCGTGAAGGTTTTATCTGTCATCTCCACCTGCGAGAGTCTCGATTTGAACTCTTCTTTAATCGCCGGAATATCATCAGGGCTTCGCGCCAGAAACACACCCATAAAGCCTCCGACAATCTCTTTCTTATAAGAATCCGATTTCGCCGTGCTGATGGGAACCCAGACATCTGAAAAAGCAATGAGTCGGAGTGTGGAGACATTGGGCACCACCCCGACGACGCGAAAATTCTGTCCGTCAATATTTATCGTTTTGCCGAGCGCCGATTCGTTGCCGAAAAACTTTTTGCGAGTGGCGTCGTTAATGACGGCGACAAAGTTTTTATTCTTCTCATCTTCGCTCGTGAACGGCGCGCCTTCCAGAAAATTGAAATCCATAATCTGCCAGAACTCTCCATCTGTGCGCTTGAAAAACAGCTTGATCTTTTCGTCATCCTTATAGGTGGATACCGTACTGGGCGCCGTAAAAAAAGAGTGCTTTTCGACGAAAGGAAGGTCACGGCAATAGCTGTCAAGAAAGCCGTAGCCGACCGCCCCGCTCCGGCTGCTGTTCTCTCCTCGAATCTCCATTTGATACACACCGAGCCTTCTATCGAGATTCTTCTCCGGCGGCATCTCCCCGAAAACGTGATCAAGTATTGCGGTCGCTACCATCAACACAATCAGCGTGAAACTGATGGCAAACAGGCTGATGAAGGTGAAAAACTTTCTTCTGAGAAAAACTTTGTATGCGGTTTTGATGTAATTTTTTAGCATAATTTTCTTCCAGGAGTTAGAAGTCAGAAGTCAGGAGTCAGAATAAGGATGATGAGTAAACTACAAGAGATTTCCAAATGCTCATGGTTCAGCGTTCCGACCTCAACGTTTCACAGATACTAAATCCTAGCTTCTGACTTCTGACTTCTGACTCCTAGTCAGTTCACTTGCCTTCCGTCAAACAACCTGACGACACGCTCAGTCTTTTCCGCCTGATGCGAGTCGTGCGTCACCATCACGACTGTCGTATTCTCCTGGCGGCAAAGGGTCTTGAGTATCTCTAAAATCTCGTCGCCCATCTGCGAATCGAGATTGCCTGTAGGTTCGTCGGCAAGCAGGATTTTCGGATTGCCGACGATGGCGCGAGCAATTGCCACGCGCTGTTGCTGCCCACCTGATAATTGAGTTGGGAAATGATGAACGCGAGAAGCAAGCCCTACGCGCTCTAACGCCTGGAGGGCGCGGCTGCGGCGCTCCGACCCCGAAAGCTTGCGATAGAGCAAAGGAATTTCTACGTTATCCACTACGCTGAGGTCGTTGATGAGATGAAAGGTTTGAAAGATGAAGCCGATCTCTTCGTTGCGCACGCGCGCCAACGCTTTGTCTTTGTACGAAGTAATCTGCTTGCCATTGATGAAAACTTTGCCGCCAGTCGGCACGTCGAGGAGTCCTATGACGTTGAGCAGGGTGCTTTTGCCACTGCCGGATGGTCCCATGATGGAAATGAACTCGCCTTCTTTGACGCTGATATTGACATTTGCCAGAGCGACGGTTTCAATCTTGTCCGTGCGATAAACCTTTTCGATGTTATCGAGATGAATCACGTCCTTGGTTCGCTCCCTGGTAGTTTCGTTCAAGGCATCTTCGGTTTGAATGGTTGCGCTTTCCATCAGTATTTCTCCTGTACACGCTGTCTGCGGCTCTGCCGCTTTGATGTGCGGAAAGTCTTTGACTTTCCGAAAACGTCTGTTAACTCTCTGAGCGGCTACGCCGCCGGGTGATGTGCAAACTACTTCAATTTTGCTTCTTTCATATGCAGATAATCGGTCATATCGGAAATAATGACTTCATCGCCTTCGATAAGTCCCTCAATCACTTCATAGGAATCGAAACTTGCGATGCCGATTTTTACAGGCGTTTTCACAGCCGTGTCGCCGCGAATCACAAAGACATCACGCACGCCTTCAGCAGTAATTGCGGGACCTTTCTTGATGCGTAAAACTTTGTCTTTGCGGTCCGTGATAATCAACACATCAACTCGCAGGTTCGATTTCAGAAGGGCGCTCGCTTTATCGTTCAAAGCGATGGTTGCGGTGATGATTCCGTCTTTGATAGTCGGCAAGATATTCGAGACCGCGCCTTGCAAATACTCGTCGTTGACTTTCACGCTGACCGGAATACCGACAGCAAGTTTATTGGCGTGAATGTCGGACACCGTCGCGTCAACGCGAAATGAATTGAGGTCGGCGATGCGGGCAAGCACTGCACCTTTTTGTATGGTCGCGCCTTCTTCGTTCACAACCCAGGTCAAGACACCGTCGCGGTCTGATTTCGTTGTTGCAAGGTCTAGTTGTCTTTGCGCTTCGATCTTCTCTTTTTGCAGGGTGTTCATTTCAAGCGCCAGCCCTTCGATCTGGGTTTTGGTTGATTGCTGCGCATTACGTTTGGAGTTGTCGATTTGCTTCAACTCGAAAGCCGTCTTCTCTTCCTGCAACTCGGCTTCACGAAGTTTTTCTTCCGAAAGCAAGCCCTGTTGCGCCAGCGTACGACTTCGCGCCGCCGAAGCTTTTGCGGATTTATATTCGAGATTTTTAATATCCGACCGGCTCTGCAAATCAATCAAGGTGTTGTCCAAATCGAGCTTAATTTTCGCCTGCTGATTTTGCTTGAGGGCGATTTGTTGATTGACCTTGTCAACGGCGAGCACAGACTCGCTGACATCAAGTTCAAGAATCGGCTCGCCCCGTTTCAAGAGGTCGCCGGGTCGTTTCAAAATCTATGTCACGCGAGCGTTGATAGGGCTTGAGATGACTTGCTCGAATTCGGGAACGACAACGCCGGAGGCGGAGATCGTCGCTTCAATCAGCCCTGAGTCAACACGTGCCGTGCGTATGCGCGAGCGATTAATCGTTGGCTTCATCAAGCGCGGCGCATAGATAAAACCGGCGGCGATTACAGAGACGATAACCAGCAAAAAGAGGCCACGTTTGGCGAATTGTTTTCTGCGAAAGCCTTGATCAATCTCACGATCCATACAACTGTCCTCTGCCGCTATATGGGCAAAAGAGAGACCACAGCTTGGTTCGTTAAGTTATTGATTTTTCGTAAGAGCAAGAGAGGTTTGCGGGAAGCATCGTTCAGCAATGTACAAGAGGTGTTCACTTTCGCACAGTTAGCGACGGCACGGAAGGGGATACTTTGCGCGATGAAGCAATGAAAGCATTCTTATTCTTTCAATCGCCAGGGCGGGTTGAGGCGATTTTCACCCGCATAATAAAGGCAGATCAAATTATCATCCGGGTCGCGCAAATACGCTTCGCGCCATAGCCAGCTTTGGTCTGTAGGGGCTTTGTCAAAGACATAGCCTTTGCTTTTTAACTCGTTCACTTTTTCGTCAAGGTTGTCACACTCGAAATAAACGGTGGTCGTTGAATGCGGTTTCCCTGCGCTTATCTTTTCAATTGAAAATGTAGAATCGCCAGCAGGGCAAACAAAGCGCGCATAATGCTCCAGCCCGCCGACGATTGGTACGAGCCCCATCCCTTTGTAAAATTCTGTTGATTGATGAATATCTGTGACGTGAACCGTAACTTGATTGAGTCTCATGGCAAGATTTTCTATTGCCGGATAGGCAACGTCAACAGCGAAAATAAACTGCAGCTACACAGCAGAAAGTCCCACTTCTACCAGCGGGACTTTCAAAGAGCGTGTTGAGGAATTCAAAGGACGCGCCGGAGGCGCAGGCAGAAGGTAGCCAGACGTGTAACGTCTGGTAAAGACGCCGCCGGATTCGCGCTCTGGAGGAGCGCCACGAACTTGTGCCGCGTCTTCAACGCGGGTAAGACGGGCCTAATCCTTCCAGAGGTTTCACCTCTGGCTACCTTCTCCTCGCCGCTCCACGGCGAATAGCCATTTCTAAACACGCTCTAAGAATTATTTTCTACTGACAAACAGCATCCGTCCTGCCGAAAGGTTTAGCCAACGCCTGACCGAACAGGTTGCGCCCGGCAATTACGCTGGAATCTGGTCCTTACTCTCTCGGCTCCAATGGCGATGCAAAGCCATAGCCGCAATGAAATCTGCCGCCACTTTGCCGACTTGATTATCCGGACCTGTGATGACACCGTCCTCAATGACAAGCTCGCCCTCTTCTGTATCCGTCCCCTTGATTGCAAGTGCGCCTACGTAAGAAGCGCGCAAAAGATCAACACCCGCACCGCTTGCAGCAATCGTTTTGCAATGTTTGTAGGCTTCGTTAACAAAGTGGAGCGCATCGGCGTCGCCTAGCAAGGTGTCGAAGCTCTGTTCTCCGCCGGGAATGTAAACCGCGTCAAACATCACGGAACTGGCAGTGAGCAGACTGAAATCAATATTGACTGCGCCGCCTTTGCGCTCGTCAAAACTCCCAGACGAGGGGCGACAATTTTCGCTTGCGCTCCGGCTGCAGTCAAAGCTCTTTTCATACCATCGAGCGCCGCAGCGTCAAAACCATCGGCGGCGAGTATGGCTACTTTGCGCGTTTTGATGCTGTCTTTGCGAGTGTTTGCCATACTCAAAGCAGGAGAATTGCCCACAGGTTTGTTGATGCGCCTGGGCTGAAATTTTCTCACATCGCCATCTGCCGGAACGCTCTGATTCAAAGGTGTATCCAGTTTTGTGGGTACACTCAAGCCTAAGCCTTGAGCAACTCGTGTTGCTAGGGTTTTATCAACCTGAGCAAGCATAAAGACCATACGCTCTCTGATGGCAAGGGTTTCCACTTTGCCTAATTCAAAGCGTAAGGCTTTGACGATATGCGCTTTTTCCGGCTCGGATTGACTGTTGTAAAACAGCGCTGCCTGACTGAAATGGTCAAAGAAGCTTTCGCTGCGCGCCCGCACTTTGCGTGCATCAATCCTTTCCGCGTAACTGGCAAAGCCGCCGTCGCTTACTTTGGCTTGAAAGGGACAGCCTCCGGCAAGCGAGTTGGGTTCGTAACTGACACGCCCTTGATTGATCGTTTGTCGCATGTGACCATCGCGTTGATTGTTATGAACAGGCGCTATCGAACGGTTGATGGGAATTTCGTGAAAATTCGGACTGCCTAAGCGCGACAGTTGCGTATCCGTATAAGAGAACAGGCGACCTTGCAGGAGCGGGTCGTTGGTGAAATCAATTCCCGGCACGATATGACCCGGATGAAAAGCGACCTGCTCTGTCTCTGCGAAAAAGTTTTCAGGATTGCGGTTGAGCGTCAGTTTGCCTATGCGTTGAACGGGAACCAGTTCTTCAGGGATAATTTTGGTTGGGTCCAGCAAATCAAAGTCAAACTTGTGTTCGTCCGCTTCTTCGACGATTTGTACGCCGAATTCCCATTCCGGGTAGTCGCCGTTTTCTATGGCTTCCCAGAGGTCGCGGCGATGAAAGTCAGGGTCTTTACCGGAAATCTTCTGCGCTTCATCCCAGACGACTGAATGCAGGCCAAGCAAAGGTTTCCAATGAAACTTCACGAAACGCGCTTTGCCTTTTTCGTTAATGAAACGAAATGTGTGCACGCCGAAGCCTTCCATCATGCGGAAGCTGCGCGGAATCGCCCGATCCGACATCACCCACATGATCATGTGGGCTGCTTCAGGAGTCATCGAGATAAAGTCCCAGAACGTGTCATGGGCGCTCGCCGC
>JANMSG010000333.1:0-8169 GCA_031389065.1 Acidobacteriota bacterium
GACTATCGACAGATCAACTAGACTCACTATATTATGATGAACCCTTGTGCAAATGTTTGAGGAGCGCTTCAACCCGTGCAGTCCAGGAATTTTCGCGCCCCAAAAGGCGAAGGTGATGGCGAAAAGTCTGGTCTTGTCCTCGCGCTCTTGCGATGTCGAGCGCCTCCGAAAACTCTTGAATATCATTGACTACCAGCACTTCGGAAAAGCCCTGGCATTCGGGCATCGGCGTAGAAATGACCGGCTTCCCCCCCGCGAAGTATTCATACAACTTGAGCGGCGACGTAGCCAGTGTGATGTTGTTAATCAGGAAAGGAATCATGGCAACATCAAATCGCTCGAGGTATGCCGGAAGCAATTCGTAGTGGCGTGAGCCTATCCAGTGCACGTTAGAGCGCTTGAGTAAGGATCGTCCGCGCTGACGAAGGCTGAGATCGTAGGCCGGCCCGATGAACAGAAAATTCCAATCAGGACGCAGACCCGCGAGACGATCAAGCATTTCATAATTGAACCATTCCGCAAGGGCTCCGTAATATCCAGCTATTGGCTTTCCTTCTCGTAGTAAGGCATGTAGAGAAGGATCGTCAGGCATTGCCGTGTGAGCATCGGCAAAGTGTCTATCGTCAACTCCATTGGGCAGATATAAAGCATCGGGTCGCACCTCAATCGCTTGATTGTGCAAATGACGGGCAACGCTCACAACGACTGTTGACTCGCGTAGCGCCCGTGCATGATTGGTTTCCATAAAGTGACGGTCGTAGGGAAATACATCAATGTCATCAATCCAATCGTAAATGATTGCTGAGTGCGAAGGATATTCATCTTTGCGATCAAAGTTATAAGGCAACGTCCAGAGGATGGCATTCGGTATTTCGTGCAAAAGCTTTTCGTCAGCCCGAAATAGAAAAAGATTCGGCTCAATTTCTTTAAACCCGCTCACGTCATCATAAGCGTTCGTGCTATCGAAAATCGCAATAAATCCCTGCCGGGCAAATTCTCGCGCCAAATGATGGGAGCGTTGTGTATTGACGATGTCCCATCCCACAGAAGGCAGAAAAATAATCGCCCCCCGGCTATTTTGAACGCGGTCAATAATCAACTTCAGTTGAGCACGGTCGGAATCAACATCGGCGCGCTTCAACACACGCATGAGGGCTTGAACGTAGCGAAGCGTTGGCGAAGGTTTTCCGGTTCCTTGCGCTTTCGACTCATCGGGTAAAAGATGCAGCAGCTTGTAAACAGGCAGGAGGTATCGGTATTTTAGCTTTCCATAGCCTGCGAGCAGACGCCAAATCAAAGAACTGAGTCTATCTGAAAATTGTGGCGAATGCCGACGCATGAGGACAGATACTAACGATATGCAATTCATTGCACAACCCGTGTCCAGGTTAAACAATCTCTTGAAAGGGAGGCTAGAGTCATTCAGTTTTCATGTAAGCAACAGGGATTCTCATTGTTGCCACAGGGGCGGCAGCCTTAACTTGTTGATTTGAATTAATGCAGCTTGTTGTCTCAAAGTCGAATATCGTTCCATCTGTGAAAACTAAATGATTCTAGGGCTAAGAGAGCAACACACCATTCACTACCAACCCTCATTGTGGGTTATGGAAAAGAGCGATATACTGTTTGTCCTCCTAATTCATTTTTTTGAGCCCATTGGAATCCTTTCCATGTCTAAAATACTTTTAGTTGAAGATAATACGAACCATCGTAATTTGATAGCTAAAATTCTGACAACCGAAGGCTATACAATTACTACCGCTACCGATGGCAGCGAAGCTCTCGACCGGGTAAAAGAAGAGTGTCCGGACCTAATCATCAGCGATATTATGATGCCACGCTTTGACGGAATCCGAATGGTGAAGGCTCTTCGTGAAATGCCCGAATGCAGCACCATTCCGATCTTGATGATGACCGCCTACGTCGATATTATCGAAGAGGCGATAAAGGCCGGAGCCAATCGTGCGCTGGGGAAACCTTTTGACTTTGACTTATTCTTAACTACGATTAGAGAATTAATTCGCTAACCTTTTATATCTGACACAACAAGATCTGGACTGCTGCATGGTGGCTTTTTCCTTGTTTTGGCTTTACCTTTTGCCTTCCTGCTAATGGAAGGCAAAACCTTTTTGGCAAGGTTTAATGGAGTGAAGTCGTCCGTCTCGGGCCGACAGATTGCGCAAGCTGTGACCCATTCTCCTCAAACAATCGTTTCTTCATCGAATCCTGCTTGTCAGGGGGTCAGAATCGAAAGCCGACGCTGCCAGCCACTTGAAGGTTGTGACTAAAACCATCATTAATTCTCAAAAAAGTCGGAAATCCGGGCAACACATCATCGCGAAAACGAATCATCGTATCCCCAACATCTATTCGCACAACGAGCCTCTCGGTTGGGTAAACTTCTACCACCGCGCCAGCATCGACAGCCAAGCGGTTTCCACTTCTGCCAGATCTATCGCAGGATTGTATGGCGAAGCAAAAGCTGCGTCGAACTTTTAATTCCGGAAAATTAACCACCCCTGGCCGGAGCTTTGCGAAGACGCCGACGCGTCGGTTGCGCAAACCCGTTTTTATGCCCACTAGACCTTCCGAGGCAAGCTGATCATCTGTCGGATGGTCTCCGATGCTAAATTCAAATAGATTGCCTTCGGCTTCAACAGTCAGATATTTATTGATGTCGTAAGAAAAGCGCACCCCAACTCCTGATTCTGTCGAGTCGAAGGCGCGCAAATTTATGGTCGTATAAAGAGGGCTCACCACAAATTTACGCTCCTGCGTCTGCGCCTGTATGTCACATCTTCCAAGAGCGAAAAACAGCACCAGCACACCTACTGAAAAAGCTTTCTTGATTCCCATCACAATCCTCCTTTTGCAGGTCCACTTTGTGCAACCTTGATGCCATCACGGGTGTATCGCAAAATGAAGGAATTAACAGGACCGATTGAACCAAACTGCCATGTATAGCTGACACATGGAAGCAATCGCTTGCAGTTGAGATTGCGCTGTCGCCAGGTGTTCGGTCGGCGGTCTTTGGCGCAAACCTGCGCACACTACTTTGGCTTGCTTGCGGGCAGCATTTTTATGCGGGTTTCTTTTTCTTCATCGCCAGATGAAATCGAAGTTAGAGGAGATAAAATTTCGCCGCAAGAATTTTCCTTCGCTGATCGAATCGAGCTTGATAGTTTGTAGCGTCTCGATTACGATTCGGCGGTAGAGCGATTCCCTCTTGCGCCCTAAAGCAGGTCAAAAAGTAAAATACCTGAGCTTAATGAGGAACTACGAACATGGGTGATAGCTTTATGAATCCTAAGCATCCGCAATGGAGACGATTTGTTAACCGACTTGCCAGTCCAGAAGGGTGCGACTTGCAAGCGGATGGCACTTTTTTTTGTGATGGCTCGCATACGCACGCCAAACGTCTGCTTCCTGAATACAGTGTAAATGTGCAAGAGTCGCTTCTCTTTTTCCTTCAGTGCAAGGCTTTTTGTGACTGTCATATCGTGCGGAATCTCAGTGAAGAGAGTTAGGCAGTCTCGCAGATTTGCCGATTTGTCTGTGTTTTACGCGAGGCGCAAATCTTCACAGGATGGATATGCCAATTACCTACAGTTTTGTGCATCATGCAATCTGGTTAAAAGTAAGAGGCGATGCTCTTCCGCAGGAGTTCTCAGAAGCCATTTCCCAGGCGCTTGCCGATGAGAAGTTCCTAGCTGGTATGCCTCTCGTCTTTGACCTTCAATACTACAGTAGGAGCCCCGAGATTACAGACATAAGAGCGCGCGCTTCGTACCTGCAAGCGTTAGGAGAAAAGATTTCATCAACTGTCGTGATCATTGTCTCAAGCACTCTACATTACGGATTATCGAGAATGTTTCAAATCTACGGTAATCAAAATGGCTTAGAGGTAGAGATTTTCAAGGAAGAGGGAAAGGCAATCGAATGGCTGAAAGCGGCAGCGCAAAGAGTGCAAAATCAATAGAAGCCGATTCTGCTCATCTTCATACAAGATCGTCATGCACAACTGGAAAACGCTAAGTGAGCCTGATTCGCGCCCCTAGCCTGAATGCGTCGCGCATTCAGAGTTTACGTTCTCTGAACGCCATAAGTGCTACGGATTTCAATAGAACGCTCTACTCTATCTTTATCTTCGCTCCAAACTTTTGATAGTTACGAAACTCTATGACATTGCGTGTATAAATTTTCTCGCGATCCAGCCCTAATATTAATTCTGCGCGAACCGGTAAGAGGTAGCGTTCCCCATCAATCGTTATCCATTCATATTCAACGGCGTTTTCTGACAGAGAAATCGGGAAATTGGCGGGCATACCTTCATTGGATGCTTCTAGACGCAGCACCTGCTTGGTTGCTGTATCAATCCAAATGCTGCCTCTGTAACCCGCTATAGTTTTTTGTCCGCTTTTTTTATCAGTAAGCATACTATTTGAATTGGCCTTCTTCACCACAAAGTCGTAAATGACGGTCGCTCGGCCATTCAGAATTTCCTTCTTCGCCTCGGTGAATTCCGCTTTCGAATGCGGCACGAACAGAGAGGCTAGCGAGGAACCAAATTCACCTGTAGATGTCGAGCCGCCCAGAGCCTCATAGGATTGCAGAGTTGACTTGCCGTTGATACGAAGCAGCTTAAATTGTTCACCTTTTTCAGCACTATATGTGAGTTCTACATCAAGAGTGTCCTGTAATTGCCAATCCTTTGAATCAGGCGTCTGCAAATAACGAGTCACCTTTTGCGTAACAATAAAATTTGGCAATTCGTTAGCATAGTCCAGAGCGTGCCGCCGCGCCTGCTCGATCAAAGGCATTTTTGCCAAGGCTTCGGCGCGCGCTTTCTCTATAGCCTCTTCATCAACTGGATCAGCCGATGAGCGCGCCTCCACAGTAGTGTTTAGTGGTTTTCCTCCCTTCTCTCCAGAGCGTTTGATGACTTCGAGCAAAAAAGCGCGCGCGCCAGCTTGCCGCAAGTCGCTGAGGATTTTCTCATCAACGACAAACCCAAGGCCGCGACGCTCCACTTCCGTCACAATATCGGTCTGCGTCAGAGTGCGCCCTCCGGTCTGCTTGAGTAAAGCGATGATATCGGCTTTACTGAGCGGCAGTCTTTCGTCCTGCGCTTGGGCGACTAGCCCGATCAGGTTGAAAGTCAAGAGACTGATTAAAGTGAGTACAATCATTCTTTTCATCAATGCACCTATCAACAGAGTTGAGAAATCTATATTTTCTCTGTCTGAGTATCTTTGCAATTTTCCAGAGCATATTCAATGGAAGGGGCAAATTTTCAAACCCTAACGCACCCATCTTGTATTCGTCGCGGATTTACTTTTCGGGTAATCTTTTTTAAACGATGATTGTTATACCGAAAAAGCTCAGCGCATCTTTAAAGCAGGCGACGCTCATCCTGTGCTGCGGCGTGGCGTTGGTATCGTTATCTTGCAAAAAAGAGAGTGAAATAAAAACCGTGGTTGACCCGCCTGAAGTTAACGCCTACAAAGAAGCCGAGAAAAAGGTCGAAGAAGCCAGAGGCGAGCCCGTTGGTCGCAAAGCTAAAATCACAATTCCCGACCAGTTGCGACACTACGCAAACCGTCGCCGCTTTCTTGCCATCCAACACGCTGCCTGGAGCGAGTTTCATAATGAAATTCCTCAAGGCTATTTGGAATTGCTGGAGTTGATTCAAAAAGGCGGGCTCGTTGAAATGCCGAAAGTAGGGGACGATTATATTCTTTACGGAGCTGGCGAAATGGCAGACACCGCGGTGTTCTCTTATTACGATGCGGCAACGGGCGAAAACATTACCCTCTATGAAGACTACGAGGAGTTTGAAAACGCGCAAAAGGTATTCGACAATTCCATCACACAACTGCAAAAACAAATCGCTGAACTGATCATCCAGGTGACGTTGACAACCGATAAAGCTTTGAAAAAAAAGTTGCTTGCTCAAACGAAAGAGCGCGAAGGCAATCTGGCTGAAACTGCTCTAAAAAAGAACCTCTTCGAGATTTTTTACAAAGACCATGTGCGGCGCGAGATGCTGTTTGCGCGCTATCGTTGGCTCGCAAACGTCGCGTCGAATTTCAGAGGCAAATCTTACGATTTGAAAAATCCATCAGAGCGGCGCCAGTTCAAGATGCGTCTGTTGAGTTTCATCAGAAGCGAAGCCCGCGCTATCATTTTACAAATCGCGGCAATCTACAACGAAAAGTTCGGCAGACCTCTGCCTATCACATCACTGGTTCGCACAACGCAATATCAAAGTCAGCTTCGAGAAACCAACGCCAATGCTGCCAATGTCATTGTGCCGCCGCACTCGACAGGGTTGGCTTTCGATATTTTCAATGCCTGGATGACGGCCGAGGAACAGAATTTTTTGATGAATATCATTGCGAAGTTTGAATCCGTTGGTCGCGTGGAAGCGCTCAGAGAAAACCGCGATCATATACACGTTTTCGCCTTTGCAACGGGGAGAGCCCCTGATGAAAACCGCATCACGCAGGCATTGAAATAATGTTTTGAACCCTGAAGCACACAAAGAACACAAAGAATATTTCATTTGGTATCCTGATAAAACCTTTCGCTTGTCAAAACAGGTTGGTGAAAGAATCGACAAATCATTTCGTGTGCTTCGTGTGCTTCGTGGTAAAAATCATGAGCAGATGGCGAAAGAACGTATAGACAAACTGCTTTTCGAACGCGGACTCGTCGAGAGTCGCACGCAAGCACAAGCTCTAATACTGGCTGGACAAGTGCTTGTCAATGAGCAACGCGTTGACAAACCCGGGCAAACATTTCCTACCTCTTGCGAGATCCGCATCAAAGGTGAAACACCTCGCTATGCAAGTCGCGGCGGCTTCAAGCTCGAAGCCGCGCTTCGCCAGTTTCAGGTCAATCCCACAAATAAAATCTGTCTGGACATAGGCGCTTCAACAGGCGGTTTTACCGATTGTTTATTGCAACACGGCGCAACTCACGTTTGGGCTGTGGACGTAGGTCACAATCAACTCGCCTGGAAAATCAGGAATGATGCTCGTGTAACAGTTATCGAAGGGCTAAACGCGCGGCATCTTGCAGATGAAGAGTTCGGCGTTCAATTTGATTTCGTCACCATAGACGTTTCCTTCATCTCTTTGAAAATGATTCTCCCCGGAGTCAAAATCGTGCTGAAAGCAGGCGGCGATTGTGTTGCGTTAATCAAGCCGCAGTTTGAAGTCGGAAAAGGGGAAGTCGGAAAAGGCGGCATCGTCAACGACCCCGCAAAACATCAGCGTGTGGTCAACGAAGTAACCAACGCCGCTATGGAAATCGGCTTGCAGCCCGTCGCCGTAATCGAATCGCCCATCTTAGGCGCAGAAGGTAACCGCGAATTTCTCATCCATCTTAAAAACGGTCTGGCGTCTGGAGTCAGGAGTCTAGAGTCTGGAGTCCACATTTGCGAAAACAGGCTTTGATTGTGAATCCAAGAAAATAAAATCATGACTTCTGTTTTTATGGTTCTTGTCTCCAGACTCAGGACTCTAGACGCCAGACTATTTTATGCTATAGATTAAGCTGTTTGTTTCAAACAATATTTGAGGTTCGTTTTTCTGAATGATTGCTACATTTACCCGTCTGACAAGCTCGCGCAGAGGTCTCTGCGAGAAGTTTGCAGACGATACCATCACTGTGGGACGTGCGGCGAATAATCTCCTCTGTTTTGGCGACCAAGAGCTCCGCGTCTCCTCTCATCACGCGCAAATCACACGTCACGGTGAGACCTTTTTACTCCGCGATTTAGGCTCGACAAACGGCACCATGATCAATGGTCGGCGCGTCATCATCAGCGAGTTGAATGTTGATGATTTGATAGAGTTTGGTGCCGGCGGTCCACTGGTTCGTTTTGCAATAGAGCAGTCTGCCAAAACCAAAGACGATTTTGGAGAGTCACGAAATCCGAACGACAAAGCGAGTGAGGGTAAAATTCAACCGACAAAAGAATCGCTGGCAGTTTTCATCAGACGATTTCTCGAGCAGCGAAAAACCAATACGCGGCTGACTACGGCTATCCTGGTTTCGATGATCTTCGGCTCCATCTTCGGCATATGGTTTTCCTCAAATATCCAGCCGATTGAAAGCGATCGTTTTGCAGCAATCGCTAAACTCAACAGCGCGGCAGTGGTC
>JANMSG010000464.1:0-7729 GCA_031389065.1 Acidobacteriota bacterium
AGATGATTGCCGAGTTCATGCGAAACACCACAACTTTAGGACACTACCCGATATGGGTGAAGAAGTAAGGGTTTCACAATGGTGATAAAATTGGTTTGATCTGGAGAATAGAATGAACAATTTTCTTTCAACCGATTTAGATTCGCCTTCATCTACACCATATTTTTTGTGGGATGAGCCGATGACGGTAGCGGAACTGAAGCAAAAATTAACTTCGGCTTCTGAAGAAGAGCGCATACGCCTGCTGGGGAAAATCTTGCGCGAGGCACGCGACACCGAAGTTTGGAAATTCATGACACCGCACGAAGTTTGGCAAAATTGGGCGCAAATTTCAAAACATCTTGGAAGGCGGCGCACCTTTTGGAAGTTTCTGTTTGAATTTTGGGACAAGGAAGGTTTGCTTGGTGAAAGCGCGGCTTAATAATTTACAAAACGACTTTTTAGGCGAATTTTTCAAGCACGAAACTCGCTTTTATTTGACGGGTGGTGCGGCACTTGTCGGGTTTTATCTGGGACATCGTGAAACCAATGACCTGGACTTGTTCACCCTGGATAACGAAATCGAAAGCGGCTTTGCAATCGTCAGAGATGCGGCGCGATGTCTGGGAGCAACCGTTGAGGCGATTCAAACCGCACCCGACTTTCGCCGTTTGTTGGTCAAACGGGGCGATGAAGCGGTTGTTGTAGATTTAGTTCGGGAATATGTCTTCCAACTGGAACACGAAAAACGTGAGATAAACGGAATCCGCATTGATTCGCCTGAAGAAATCCTGGCAAACAAACTCTGCGCTCTGTTGTCGCGTTCAGAAATACGTGATTTGGTTGATGTGCGCGAACTCGAAAAGTCAGGTTTTAGTCTTGAAAATGCGTTGTCGGTGGCTGCCAAAAAAGATACAGGATTAACCCCCGCTCAACTTGCCTGGGTTTTGCATCAGATTACGTTTGGCGATGATGTTCAACCACCAGGCGGCATTTCAGTTATTGCGCTGCGAGATTATCTGAACGATTTGATAACCAGATTAAAACGGCTTGCATTTCCTGAATAATGAGTTTGAAAGAAGATGAATAAAGAGCTATCAGCCAACACGAATCTGTCGCACTATCGCATCATCAAAAAAATCGGCGCGAGCCGGATGGGCGAAAATATCGAGCAGCAATTTTACAAAGTCTCAACGAAAGGATAAAACCATGAAAAGATTTCAAAGTACCTTGCTGATTCGCCAACTGGCGCTGCTATTGATCATCATAGCGGCGCTCTCTTTTACGCCTCCTGCGCTCGGTCAATCGGCGGCTCCCGGCACGGAATACGCAGTCGTTGTCGAAACCGGGGTGCGCGTCAAGATGCGCGACGGCGTAACGCTCGTTGCAGACATCTATCGCCCCAAAGCGGAGGGCAAATTCCCTGTTCTCTTGACGCGCACGCCTTACAATCGCCGCGACATCTATACCGGAATGTATCTGGCCTCGCGCGGCTACGTGGCAATCCTGCAAGACGCGCGCGGACGCTTCGATTCCGAAGGCGAGTTCTATCCGTTCAAAAACGAAATCAACGACGGCTATGACACCGTCGAATGGGCGGCGGGACTGGAATCTTCAAACGGCTCGGTCGGTATGTTCGGCGGCTCTTACGTAGGCGCGACGCAGATGCTGGCGGCAATTTCCAAACCGCCGCATCTGAAAGCCATCTTTCCTTACGTTACCGCTTCGGAATATTACGATGGCTGGACCTATCAAAGCGGCGCCTTGATGCAATGGTTTGCCAGCTCCTGGACGAGTGGGCTTGCCGAAGACACTTTGCGACGCAAGACCAGCGCACAGGCGCGACCGAAAGAATGGGTTGCACAACTCCCTGTTGAAGATTACCGCCTGATTTCAACGCCCACGGCTACGGATGTCGCGCCCTACTTTCGTGATTGGGTCGAACACGAACGCGACGACGAATACTGGCGCAGGTGGAAAATATCAGATCATTACAAAGAACTCGACATCAAGGCACTGCATTCGGGCGGCTGGCACGACATCTTTTTAAAAGGCTCGATCAAAAATTACGTAGAGATGCGCAAGAGCGCCGCTACACAGACGGCACGCGATGGGCAGCGTTTACTGATTGGCCCTTGGGCGCATGCCGCAACTTCTGCGGAAGGCAAAATCGGCGATGTGGTTTTTGGCAAAAGCGCCGTGCTGGATTTCGCAGGCACAATTGTCAAGTGGTTCGATTATGCGCTCAAGGGTATCAACAACGAATTTGCCGGCGATGCGCCGGTGCGCATATTCGTGATGGGCGATAACGTCTGGCGCGATGAGAAAGAATTCCCGCTGGCGCGCACCACTTACACGAAATATTTTCTGCACTCGAATAAAGCTGCGAATTCGGTAAACGGTGATGGCGAGTTGACTACGAAAGCGCCGGGCAAACAAAAGCCCGATACTTTTGAATATGATCCGCAGAATCCTGTGCCGACAATTGGCGGGCGGCTGTGTTGCGGCCCGGCAAGCGCTCCGGGACCCTTTGACCAGCGCGCCAATGAAGCGCGTCAGGACGTTTTGGTCTTTTCGACTCCGCCGCTCGAACGCGATACGGAAGTGACCGGATATATTTCGCTGGAATTGTACGCCGCAAGTTCGGCAACCGACACTGATTTCACGGCACTGATTGCCGATGTTGATGCAAACGGTTATGCGCGATTTTTAACCGATGGCATCGTGCGAGCCCGTTATCGCAATTCGACCCAACGCGCCGAAATGATTGAGCCGGGCAAGGTTTACAAATACCCGATTGATTTGTGGGCGACGAGCAACGTCTTTAAAGCCGGGCATCGCATTCGCGTTTATGTTTCGAGCAGCAACTTTCCACGCTTCAATCGCAACCTGAACACCGGCGAAGCCACAATGCGGGCAACGCGAATGCTGAAGGCTAGGCAAACGATTTATCATGATGGAGAGCATCCTTCGGCGATAATCTTGCCCGTCATTGCGAAACCCTGATAGTAGGGGCAAACCTGTGTGTTCGCCCCTACGGAGACGCAAACGCCGCGCGCAGGGATTCTTGCTTGCTGGTCTTTGACGCGGTTATTCTTGCCTCTTTTGTCAGTGGAAAATAGTACCTGAAATTCATTGGGCGCATAGTGGAATGCAATACAGATCAATGAGCCTTGCGCCCCTGGCTTTTTCTCACCATCACAAACTTGAGGATGCTTATGGCAATTAATTTTTTCTCTCGCCCCCTTCTCTTGAGCCTGTGTTTGATTGGTCTTATTTCATCAATCTCTTTTGCCCAAACCAACACGCAACTCAAACCCGGGCGTGATCCGAAACAACCGATTGATGAAGAATATACAAAGAAGATGCGTGAATACACGACGGAAACTTTCTTCAATTCACCGCTCACAGATTATCTTCCGGCCTCGAAAAGCGTGCCGACTCCGAAAGTCGTGCTTGGCGATGTAGCAGGCGCGCCAGGCAAACTCCCTTACTCGACGGAAGTCTATAGCTACATGCGCCTGCTTGAAAAAGCCTCGCCCCGCGTCAAAGTCTTTTCCATAGGCAAGACCGAAGAAGGACGCGAGATGATTGCCGTCGCCGTGTCCTCGGAAAGCAACATGGCAAAGCTGGAAGAGAATCGCGCCCGACTTGCCAAACTTGCAGACCCGCGCAGCATCAACTTGAATGACGAGGAAGCCGAAAAACTCCTGGCCGCTTCCGTTCCGGTTTACTACCTCACAGGCGCGATTCATTCACCGGAAACAGGCTCGCCGACCGCCTTGATGGAACTGGCGTATCGGCTGGCGGTTGATGAGAGCGCCTACGTCAAAAACATTCGTGACAATGTCATCACGCTCATCACACCGATTGTTGAGGTAGATGGGCGCGACCGTCAGGTTGATGTTTACAAATGGCATCTGGCAAATCCTGATAAAAACTGGCCCTCACTGATTTACTGGGGGCGTTACGTGGCGCACGACAACAACCGCGATTCTATGGCATTGTCGCTTAAGCTCACACAAAATGTGTTGAAAACTTACACCACCTGGCGAGCCCAGGTGCTGCACGACCTGCACGAATCTGTGCCTTACCTTTACGACAACACGGTAGGCGATCAGCCATACAACGCCTGGCTTGACCCTATCTTGACAGACGAATGGCAATTGATTGGCTGGCATAATGTTTCCGAGATGACCAAATTCGGCATGCCCGGTGTCTTTACACACGGCACCTTCGATACCTGGTCGCCAAGCTATTTGATGTTCATTGCCGCTTCGCACAACGGCATCAGTCGTTTATATGAGACTTTTGGCAATGGCGGCGCTGATACGGTTGAGCGAACGCTTTCGCCATCGGACTATTCGCGGCAATGGTATAAACAGAATCCGCCGCTGCCAAAAGCGAAGTGGTCGCAACGCAACAACAACAACTATCAACAGACAGGGATTTTGGTTTCGCTGGCGCATTTTGCGACTAACAACAAATTTTTCCTGCGCAATTTTTATTTAAAGAGCAAGAACTCTATCTTGAAACCCAAACAGGCGGGACCGGCGGCGTATGTCTTTTCGGCAGATGACCCAAGACCTGGCGGACAGGCGGAACTGCTTAGACTTTTACAAATGCAGGGTTGTGAAATCCACCGCGCCACCGCGCCTTTTACAGTGACCATGCCGGCGAAGAAAAAACCCGCGAGACCTGCGAGCGCGACTCCTGCGAACGCGACGACTGCGAGCGCCAGCATCCTAAGTAATCCAAGTGAAGCGAAAGCCAACGATACGCGACAGTTCCCTGCCGGCAGTTACATCGTGCGTATGGATCAACCCTACAGTCGCATCGCCGATATGATGCTCGATTATCAATATTGGTCTCCAAACGACCCGCAGCGAAATATTTACGATGACACGGCTTGGACATTTGGCGAGTTGGGCAATGTCCAAGTCGTGCGCGTCACCGATGTGAAGGCGCTCGATGCGGCGATGGAAAAAGTCAGTGGCGAGGTTCGCGCATCGGGCGGCATTAAAGGTACCGGTTCGGTGTTTGTGATCAATCACAACGCCGACAACGCGCTCATGACGTTGCGTTATCGTTTTAAAGACGCGAAGTTTGAAGCATCGGAAGAAGCCTTTGAAGTGAGCGGACAGAAATTCAATCGCGGCTCATTTATTATTCGCAATCTCTCCGCTGATGAACTCGGACGCGCGGCGACAGAACTCGGTTTGCAAGCCTTCGCTTTTGCGAATGCGCCATCCGTCAAGACGCATACGATTCAAGCGCCGCGCATAGCCATGATGCACACCTGGCTGAGTACGCAGGACGAAGGCTGGTGGCGACTGGAGTTTGACCGCTTGAAAGTTCCTTTCGATTACATCAGCACACAAGATGTCGCAAAGGATGGAAACCTGAACGCGAAATACGATGTGATCATTTTCGCGCCGGTCGGGCGCAACAATCCGCAACAAATTATCAGCGGTATGCCAATGTTTGGAAATCCTCTGCCCTGGAAAAAGACCGACTTAACACCCAATCTAGGCGGTATTGACGAGACCGATGATATGCGACCAGGACTGGATTGGTCAGGCGTGCAGAACCTGCAAAACTTTGTGCGGCGCGGTGGTTTATTGATTACCGCCAATGACACGGCGAATTTCGCTGTGTCGCTAGGCTTCGCCGCAGGCGTTGCCATTCAAGCGCCGCAACGCTTGCGGGTAACGGGCAGTGTCTTGCGCTCGAAGATGATTGATGCCGCAAGTCCGATTATGTACGGCTACAACGATAACCTGGCGATATTCTGCGCCAGTGGTCCGATCTTCAACGTCAGCAACTTTGTAAGTGGCAGAGGTGGACGACGCGTTGCGGCAGAAGGCGGCGACCGTTTGACCGGACGCGGCACAGTTGACGATCTGGACACGGTGCAGAATCGCCCTGCGGTTGAAATTCCTGAAGAAGTGAAGACTGAAATCTGGGAAGCGGCACCCCCTACGGATGAACAACTCCGCAACGGCATTAATTTGATTCCTGTGGGAGCACGCCCTCGCGTCGTATTGCGTTACGGGGATGCGCGCGAATTACTGGTATCGGGACTTCTCGAAGCGGGCACTGAAATCGCCCAGCACGCAGCAGTGATTGATGTGCCGTTTGAGCAAGGTCACATCATCCTGTTTTCAAACAACCCGTTCTGGCGCGGCGAAACCCAGGGGAGCTACTTTCTGGTTTTCAATGCGATTTTAAATTTCGATAATCTCAACGCCGGCAGGAAGCTTGCGGAGAGGTAGAAAAATAGTAAAAGCGGAACTGGAACGCTTCAAAACAAAAGCAAAGAGCAACCACAGATTCCATGAAGTAGCACGAATTGATTTCTGTGATTCGTGAACATTCGTGTAATCTGTGATTGCAAACTCTTAGCAAATTGGTGCGCTTGAAGTTACGGCCCAGCCTTGAGCGATTTTTTCAGATTTATAGCAGGAGAATAAAGCTATGAAAAAAACACAGACCTTAAAGCACAAAGTCAAACTCTATCAATTCTTTTTCGCAGCAGTCGTTCTGGTTTTGTTTGCCGCAACAGGCTTGGCGCAGAACCCGCAGCCAGCCCAAGCGCCTGAAGCAAAGTTCGAGGCTATCGAAGCGATGGTTCCGATGCGCGATGGAGTCAAGCTTCACACGGTGATTTGCGTTCCGAAAAATCAAACCGAAGCCTTGCCGATTCTGATGCAGCGCACTCCTTACGGCGCCAGTACAAGCATCACAGGCTTCCTGCATCTGGCTTACAAAGAACTCGCAGATGACGGATATATCTTCGCTTTTCAGGACATTCGCGGGAAGAATGGTTCCGAAGGCGATTTCCGAATGAACCGTCCACCGCGCGAGAAAAACGATTTCAAATCTGTGGACGAGAGTTCAGACACCTACGACACGATTGACTGGCTGGTCAAAAACGTCAAGAAGAACAATGGGCGCGTAGGCATCTTCGGCGTCTCGTATCCGGGGTGGCTTGCGGTGGTGCCGCTTCTTGAACCGCACCCGGCGCTCAAAGCCTTATCGCCGCAAGCCTTGATGGGCGACACCTGGCTGGGCGATGACTTCTTTCATCAAGGCGGCTTTCGCTTAAGCTACGGCTTCGAGTATGTCTATGGGTTGGAGAGCACGGCAGGCAGCACTAGCCCGTATTCGGGCACCTATGATATGTACGAGTGGTACTTAAAAGCCGGGGCAATTTCGAACTTCCTGAAACCGACGCTGCCAACCTGGAAAGATTTCATAGAGCATCCGACATTTGATGCCTTCTGGAAGGCGCGCTCGGCGTCGCATTATCTGAAAGACGCTGTGGTGCCGACCCTGCACGTTGCAGGGTGGTTTGATCAAGAGGATTTCTACGGTCCGATGAAGGCCTACGCCAAGCTTGAAAAAAGCGACAAGAAGAATATGAACTACATCGTTGTCGGTCCCTGGAATCACGGCGGCTGGCGCGGCGGCGAGGGCGATAAACTTGGCAACATCGCGTTCAATAACGCTACAGGCAAATACTTCCGCGAGAAGCTCGAAGCGCCTTTCTTCGCCTATTACCTGAAAGACAAAGGCGCGCTCAAGCAACCCGAAGCAGTGACCTTTCAAACCGGCAGCAATGAGTGGAAGACCTACACCGTGTGGCCGCCAACCAGCTAGACCAGCGCGAGCCTCTCGAATAGGTGATTTCAATCGGGCGGTGACGGTAAGGCACGGGGTTCGCCGGATCGGAAATATACCTGTCAAA
>JANMSG010000499.1:0-4770 GCA_031389065.1 Acidobacteriota bacterium
CGGGTCGCGCAGGATGCCGGTATCGCTCGCGGTGATCTGACCGCGCGTGACATGAATCCATCCATTATCACCGATGAACTTTGCACCGCGCTTGATGCCAAGCGTCAAAGCGATGCTGCCGTAAAGCGTCCACATCACGGAAAGCGCGAATTGCTTTGCTTCTTCAACGTTGCTGCTCGTCAAGACTGCAATACGATTGAAGTGACCAATCACTTCTGTGCTTAGCGCAAGCAGAGCGAGGAGGTTGGCGACGGCGATCATCACGGGGATGATGCCGAGTTGCACCTCGCTTTTTATGGCTTCAGAGCGGGCGTACAACCAGGCGCTACCGGCGAGCGCGGCGATCATCAAGGCGAACGAGGCAAAGGTTAGATTGAAAATTGTGCTGTGCCAACTCGCGGAGTAATAGGTCAAATCTATGACGATCAGTTTACAGATGGTTCCGGCAAAAAGGATTAATCCGCCCACTCTTAACATCTTGGCATCGCGCTTGATGCCAAGCGTCAAAGCCACTGCGCCGTAAAGCGTCCACATCACGGAAAGCGCGAATTGCTTGGTTTCTTCGATGGGGTTGGATCCCAGAATGCCAAAGCCTGCTCCTCCCGCGCGATTGAAGTGACCGATCACTTCGGCGCTCAAGGCAATCACTGCAAGCACATTTGCCGCGCCGATAAGCAACGGCTTAATCAAGTTGCGCTCGCCTTCTTCGATACTTTCAGAGCGCGAATACAGCCAGGCGCCGCAGGCAAGGGCTACGATAACCGCTGCGAACGAGGCAAAGGTCTGATTGAAAATTGTGTTGTGCCAGGCGGCGTTGTAATACAACAAATCCGTCGTCAACACTTTCAAAGCGGTGATTGCCAACAACACAAGCGCGGCGATGCGTAGGAGTATCAACTTGCGCATGACGCCTATGAACAGAGCCGCCGCGCCGTAGATTGCCCACAACGCCGAGAGCGTGAACATATGGGTGTTGCTGATGCTTTGATACTCAGGCGTGAGCGTTGCGTTGGTTTGCGCTTTCTTCTGTTCGAAGTAGCTGTTTACATCTAAGCTTAACAAGGTGATGGCGAATAGGTTTGCACCGAGCAGATACAGAGCGCTGAACATCCCTTGTTCTTCGTCTTTCAAATGTGCGCCCAAGCGTTTGTAAAACCACGAAGCCGCCGCCAGGGATGCCACTAAGACGGCGCAAGAGAGCGCGCGATTGTTCAATAATGGCACGAAAGTTTTGCCCGCTTCATAACCGAATTGTTGCGCGTCTATCGAAACCCAATGAAAAATGGCTATGCCAAAGACGCAGAGCGAGGCGTAAAGCGAGGTTCTGTCTTTGACGCGCAAACCGATCCAGGTCATCACTGCGCCTTCAATCGCCCAAGCCATGGTCACCCATTGCTGGTCAAATTGAATCGGCACGGCAAGCACTAAAAACAGAAACGCCAGTCCGCAGAAAGTGAAGATTAACAAGCGGTCTTCGCCATCGCGGTTGTAGGTGACGTAACCGAGCAAGCCGTAGAAGGCAGACATCAAGACGGCGAATGCGCCTAGATATTGGTGATACTTGTCCGTATCTGCCCAATCGCTCAACAGCAAGTAAGTTGTGCCGAAATAGAGCATGGCGTTGATGAAAACCATCGCCAGGTCTAACCAAATCGTCGGGCGTTTATTGACGACGTTGTAGAGAATCGCCAGCAGCGCATAGATGGCAAAGAAGATGGTCAGAAAGGTAATCGTCGTCCACAATTTTTCAGGCGCGTAATATTCGCCCATCCACGCCGCAACCATCAAGACCGTCGCAGCGAACGACAGATAATTCAAACTGCGCCATTGCTTGGTGAAGGCGAGGGCAAGCACGCCCAAATCAAGCAGCGTGATGTAGCCGAACAAACCTGCTTGGTCGTCAACGCCTGTGGAAAGCAGGATCGGTGTCAGGAAGCCGCCGATCAGTCCCAGTATAGCAATGATGAGCGCGTTGTACCTTGCCGCAAGAATCGAAGCCAGAGCGGTGACCAGCGCCATGACAACGAATGCTGTTCGGTGCCCGAATACAGGAGCATCATAGAGCTTGAATGATGCCCACGCCGACAGGTACAAAATCAATATGCCGCCGCCGGTTAGCCCATAGGCGTAGGTCGCATATTTCGTTCGTAGCCATTCGCCTGCCGCTAGGAACGCAACGCCTATAAAAATGCCAGTCCACACCTGATAGGTAGGCGTGATCCAGCCTCTATCAAAGGCTTCCTTGAGGAAATACCCGACGCCAAAGACGACGGCAATCACGCCAATGATGCCTAACCAGTTGCCGCCTATGCGGAATTCCAGGTCGCTGTGATTTTTCGACGCAGCAGGCGGCGGAAAATTTGGCGGCTGGCTTGTCGTTGAGCCGGACGTTCCGAATGATGGAACACGCGGCGCGGTTGGTCGCGGTGGTTGTGACTGTGCGCCGTGCGCCTCTTGCTCAGAGGTTGTTTTCGGCAGCGAAGGCGAAGTCTGCGAGGGCGGCAAAACCGATGGCGGTTGCTCTGCCAAAGGAGCTTGAGATTGTGGAGGTACGGGTGGCGTCAAACGCGGAGGAGGTTGTTCATGCGGAGGTCGTGCCGCAGGTCGTTGTGCCTGAGATTGCGGCGCAGGCGGTTTCGCAAACTGCGGCGGCGTTTGAGAAGGCGCTTTGAAAGCTGTGGGCGTAAAGCCCATACGCATCTCAATTTCGTAGAGGCGCGAAAGCTGGTCGCGTAAAACGCGCTCCATATAAGTGACGCGATTGAGTATTTCCTGGAGTTGCTTTTGCGTGGGATTCTCTTCGCCGCTTTCTGCAGACGAGTGGTCGGGCTTATCGGCAGATTTATCTTCGTCCATAAGTCTCCTTGATGGTCGCCGATTCTATAACATGCGCAATACTCCTACAAGCAACGGGCTTAGATGACGGAAAGATAAAATAGGTTCTGACTCCCACAAAAAATTGCCTGATGACCTGCTTGGGTAAGCCACGCGAAGATTTTTCGTGCAATGCGGAGTGAGTGGAGGTGAGCGATAAAAAAATTATGCGCCGGATGTTTGTCTGAGCGCTTCATAAAGCGCGATGCCGACCGAGGTCGCCAGATTCAACGAGCGAATATTTTTATTGGGCATAGGAATTGTCAAACATCTTTGCCAATTTGCTTTCAATAAATCTTCAGGCAAACCGCGAGTTTCGCGTCCAAACACCAGACAATCATTGGGCGCGTATTGAAAGTCCGTGTACAGACGTTCGGCTTTGGTTGTGAAATACAGGAAGCGGCATTCGGGCAAGGCTTCGTAGAGAGCTTCGATCTTTGTGTGATAACGAATATCCACCGCGTCCCAATAATCAAGCCCTGCGCGTTTGACGGCTTTGTCATCGGTGCGAAAACCCAACTTGCCTACGAGATGCAGAGTTGTAAATGTAGCGCCGCACAAACGCGCGATGTTACCGGTGTTGGGCGGAATCTCCGGCTCAATCAAAGCGACGCGAAGTTGTGAAGTATTTTGGCTCATCTCTATCTTTCGTATGTAACGAATTAAGTCTTATCACATTCCTGCGCTAGTAGGCTTTTAACTAATGCTTCTGCTTGTTCTTTCGACTCCTGTGAATTATTCCAATACTCTTTTAATTGCAAAACTAAATATGGTGAATAGACTATCTTTACTCTCCAGTTTGTAAGCCATTTCGATGGAATCACCATTGTGACAAATTGGTGAGAACCACGATGCCGCCCAATAATTTTGACTTTCTTGTAGCCATCGCCCCACAGAGGTGGAAAACAATAAACTTTTGCTCCCGGCGCAAAATGTTTTGTTCCTCTTATCACTTCTTTATTAGCTCCATACTCATTTTCATTCGCCACATTCGCAACTATGCACCATATGGATTTCATCTCGTCTAAATTTTTTTCTGGAGGCGTAGCGGATGAATGCCTAAAGAGCTTTTGCAAATATTTCCAAAACATAATTATCTAATGATTGTCACTTTAGAGATTGGCAATTTCCTTCAATGCGGCGCGGATTATTTTTTTATGATCGAATGCCAATTTCGGCAAGCGTTTGACGGGGTGCCATGCGGCATCTTTGGCGTCGTCTGAGCCTTCGACTTTCGGCTTGCTTTTGAGAATGGCTGCAAAAGCTATGCTGATGGTGTGACCGCGAGGGTCGCGTCCAGGGTCGCCAAATGCGCCGACTTGTTTGAACCTTGTGCGATGCAGTTGGGTCTCTTCCAATAACTCGCGTGCGGCTGCCGCTTCGAGCGATTCATCCTGGTCAACGAAGCCGCCGGGCAATGCCCAATGGTCTGCAAATGGGTCTTTTGCTCGTTTGATGAGCAAAATTTCCAATTCGTCTTTGGCGGCGTAAAAGAGAACAATGTCAACCGTAACAGAGGGTCGCGGATAATCGTAGCAATGTTTTTTCATGCGATGGATTATACGAATGAAGCGTATAAAGACAAACGAAGAGAAAGGAACAAGTAAAAATTAGAATTCCTTTTCTATGTTAACGTGAGTCCATCATGATTCGCGGCATCACAACCACGAATGAAAATCCATCATTTTCATCAGAGTTCGACATAATGAGGTTAAGCCCTGAAAGGGCGCAATTCAATAGCCCGGCGCATCGCGCCGGGTCTGTGACACAACCAAATAGACAAGCCCTGAAAGGGCGCAATAAATTGTTGTCACCTGATTTATTGCGCCCTTTCAGGGCTTGCTCGTGGCGAATGCATCCATTCACAGGGCGATGCCCTGTGCTATTGAATTGCGC
>JANMSG010000513.1:0-2221 GCA_031389065.1 Acidobacteriota bacterium
ATGTTCATTTTCACTGTAGTCTTATCCGCCGCGCTCACCATGCTTGGCAATGATTTGAAAGCAGCGAAAGATGAGCAAGACAATCAAGTATCGCCACAAGGTATCGTGTCATTCGAGTTGATTCAAGATGAAGCGGAAGCCAGCCGAATGCTTCGTTATTGGGGCGAATCGAGAAAAGTGAGCGCCGCTTTTAACCTCGGGCTGGATTACCTTTTCATCTTCGCTTACTCAAACACTATCGCTTTAGGTTGCGTGTGGATTGCTGGCGCGTTGCGGGAGCGCAAGTTTCTGCGACTGGCTGCTGTGGGATTTTTTATCGCCTGGTTGCAGTGGCTTGCGGGAATCCTTGACGCCATAGAAAACGCCGCGCTCATCAAGATTCTTTTTCACGGTCCAACCGACACGCTGGCGCTCATTTCAAGATATTGCGCGATTCCAAAATTCGCGCTCACTTTAGGTTTTGGCAACGGCTATATCATTTTAGGCTTGCTCGTTTTGGGCTACTTGAAATTCTTCTCGAAGCCCAAACAGACCGTACACGCATAGAGATTTTTACCCGCGAGAAAAACCCAGAGCGTGAGCCAATTGCTCCTTCAATTGCTCGAAGTGTTCGGAGGGGATTTGGTTGATGGCGGTTTGCAGTTGCCCGACCACGCCTTCCAGTTCGCGCTCTTCTTGTTCTTCTAACGCTTCTACGGCTTCGGCGACTTGCTCTTCAGAAGGCTTACCACGAAGCGCCCGCAAGCGGTTTTGCAACAAACGGGCTGCGCCTTTTATGACCGCTTTCGATTGATTGAAAATCCCTTTCACAGCGCGTTCAATCAAACTGGTGTTCAATTGTAAAAGCAGAGTGTCTATGGCAGCGCGAACCTCTTCGGCGCGACGCGGGCCAAGCGGCGCAAGCCATTTTTCACCAAGTGCCGATTCAATCAGGTACCCTTGATAATAGGTGTGGCTTACGACATCAACGGCGCGTTTCCATTCGAGAAAGAAAAATATTTTGCGAAAGATGGCCTTCAACGGATAGACGATGACCGTCGTCAGACAGCCGGAAAGGCAGCCTGTGTCGGAGTCGTCTGCAAGCGTTGCAATATCTGTGTTGTTAAAGAATTGAGCGTGCGTTGCGGCGAGTTTGCGAACCATTCGCCGCTTGAAATATGTTTTTACTAAATCGTCAACGAAAGGAATCGGAATGAGCGGCGTCAGTCCCGCCAGTACGGAATGCAAGATGATTTGCCTTTGACTGCTGCCGCTCAGTTGGTTCATAGAAGTTTACAATTCAATCGGCTTTCTTCGCTTTTGGAGAGGTCATGGGCTTGGTCTTTTGTTTGAACTCCCCAGTCTCCTGTTGACTGTCAATGCGCTCAGTTTCAGGCTGAGAATCATGGAACTTGTTCGCTCCCTGCGCCACACAATTTCTTAATAGGTTTGATTTCCGTTTGTCATTATCAATCCGCTTAAACCGAAGAACTTTACGCCTTTGATTTTTGCAGAATTTTCGGCAGACCAATGTTTTTCAAAGTTTCGTTGGCTTTCTCAACTTTTTCTTTGAACAAAATTTTGTCTTTATATTTGTCCAACGATTTGTCAATCTTGACTATCGGCAGCTTTGATTTGTTTAACTCATCAATTTTTTTCATTAGTTTCATTCCTCCGCCTAACCAAAAATGCTTCATATTCGACACCTTTGGTAAATTCCTGCCACTCGCCTTCTCTCTGTCCGTATAACGCGAAATCTCCAATAATTTCGTCCAAATTATTCGTCAAGCCAATTCGATAAAGTCTAGTCCGTGCTTTTGTGCTTCCGGTTGCGTAAATCCAAGCCTCTGGATACTTGTCGGTAAAGGCATAAATTGTAGCAGCAACGGTCGCCAAAACCTTTTGGCTATCACCGTTATCTGAAATAATTGCGTCGTCAACTTCGCCTGTTTGCAAATCTTTATCGCCAAATCCAAGATTGTAAAAGTCCTTTAGATTGGTTTCCGAATACTGAACAATCTTTGGAATCTCGCCTTTTTTGCCTACACTTGTAAACTCAAAAACCGTCAAACTTTTGTCAGATTTGAGTTCGTAGCGCGGAAACATCATAGAAAAATTATAAGCAAAATCGTTTGCAATACAAAGCTTTCATTTTTCATACGAAGGAAGCCGAACGACAGAATTAACCGCGCTGAGGCTCACTGGCTCACCTCCTGTGCGCCCCGGCACAAAAACCACGAGA
>JANMSG010000569.1:0-3310 GCA_031389065.1 Acidobacteriota bacterium
CCTACCGTACCTGCGAACGAAATTTTCTCTTGTTTGCGGAGATCATCTTATGATTCAAGCAAAGCATCTTTACTTCTGGCTCTTCGTTACCTTGCTAACTATTCAATCCATCTCATTGTCTCAAACACCTGTTGCGCCCGATAGAAAAGCGCTTGCTGAACAGACGCTCAGGCTGGGGTTCAAAGGAGACTACCAACAGGCTCTTGAGACAATTCGTCTGGCGCAAGCGGCGGCGGAAAAGAATGCCGATAAAGCCGGCCTTGCGATGGCAACCATAGACAGCGTGCTGATCTATTTTCTTCAAGGCAATTCTCTCAAGGCATTGGCAACCTATCAGAAGATGCCGCCAACCTCTGCAATCGAGGGGGACAAAAAAGCGCTGGCTCACGTTTTGAGCCGACGCGCCTTACTGGGCTACTACCGCAAGGGTTTCGCGCAAGCGCGTAAAGATGCAGAGCAGAGTCTGGCGCTCTTTGACCTCGCATCGGACAAAGTGGAGATGGGCTTTACGTTGAATATTCTAGGGATCATTCAAGGCGCAATGGGAAAGCCGCTGGAATCGCTCAAATCTTTGCAAGAGAGTTTGAAAGTCTGCGACGAGTTGGAAGATGACTTCTGGAGAGCCTTTCCTCTCAACAATATTGGTTACGTCTATCACACGCAAGGTGACGATCAGTTGGCGCTCACCTATTATCATCAGAGCCTCGCCATCATTGAACGCCACGCAATCCATTGGCTGCTTCCCTTCACCCTGAACAACATAGGCAATGCGTACCGGGAGCAAGGTGCCCACGCACAGGCTCTTGAGTATTTTCAAAAGAGCCTCCCGGAACGCCAAGCGACAGGCCGGAAAGACGAGATTTCTACAACCTTGCGAGACATCGGCGACGCCTATCGCGATATAGGCGATTACGAAAAGTCCCTGGCCTATTACCGGAAGAGTCTGGCGATTGAAGAGTCGTTGAAAAATCAATCAAGAATATCAGGAAGACTGCACAGCATTGGAGCCGTCTATGACCTGCAACAAAATTTCGCTCTGGCATTTGACTACTATCGAAAAAGCTTACTCGCAGCACAAACCGCTGATGACCAGGAAGGCATTGCGAGCCATTATCTGAGCATCGGAGGCATTCACCTCACTCAAAATAACTACGATTTGGCATTGGACTATTTCCAGAAGGCTTTGCCAGCATCTGAATCATCCGGGCATAAAGTTCTGATATCAATCACACTGCAGAGCATCGGCACGGCATACCGCGAGAAGGGCGAGTACAATCAGGCGTTGGAGTATTACCAGAAGAGCCTGAAATCGGATGGCGCGCAACTCAGCAAAAGTACGCAAGCCATGGCACTGCTCCATCTTGGATTAACCTACTACAAACAGAATAGCTACGACAAAGCATTGGAGTATTACCAGAGAAGCCTGGAGTTAACCAAAGCCACAGGCGACAGGCGGATACTCTCTGCGACGTTGAATTTAATCGGTACCATTCACTATCATCGAGGCAATTACGCCGAAACCTTGCGCTTCGTAGAGCAAGCGAATTCTGTAGGCAAACATATAGAGAACCCTGACCAAACCGCTTATTCTCGCACCCTTAGCGGACGCGCTTTTCGCGCGCTGGGGCAAATTGAAAAAGCCCGACTAGCTTTTGATGAAGCAATCACCGCAATGGAGAATGCTCGTGTGCAAGTTGTCGGCAACGAGCGCGAACAACAACGCTTCTTTGAAACCAGAGTTACCGCTTATTACGAAATGATCGCTCTGCTCATCGAGCAAAACAGAGCCGACGAAGCTTTCGCCTATGCCGAGCGCTCCAAAGCGCGAACCCTTCTCGATGTCTTGCACAGCGGCAAGACCGATGTCACGAAAGCCATGACAGCTGAGGAGCAAGAGCATGAACGCAAGTTGAAGGGTGAACTCATCTCGCTCAATTCGCAGATTACCAAAGAGAGTCTGCGCGAAAAACCTGACCCCACGCGATTGAATGAATTGGACGCCAGAGTGCAAAAATCCAGACTCAATTACGAAGCCTTCCAAACCAATCTCTATGTCGCGCATTATGAATTGAAAGCCAGGCGCGGTCAGGCCCTGTCTATCACGCTTGATGAGGCAAGCGCCTTGATGCCAGACGCCAGCAGCGCGCTGCTTGAATATGTGGTGACCGACGAGAAGACCTACCTTTTTGCGATCACCAGGAGCGCACAGGTGGGAAAGCCAAAAGTCAATTTGAAGGTCTATACGATTGACATCAATCGCCAAGAGCTTACGGCGCGCGCCGAAGATTTTCGCCAACAACTTGCCAGCCGCGACATCAGGTTTCGCAAATCGGCGCTCCAGTTGTACGACCTGCTCGTAAAACCCGTGCAAAGCCAGTTGCAGGGCAAGAGTCATCTCGTCATCGTGCCGGATGCGGCGCTGTGGGAATTGCCTTTTCAAGCGTTGCAGCCGGATGCCAATCACTACTTCATACAAAGCGCGGCGATCTCTTATGCGCCTTCTTTATCAGCGCTTCGTGAGATGAAACGCCAACGCCAATCATCCGGCAAATCGCCTACACTGCTGGCTTTCGGCAACCCTGCTTTATCGAATGAAACCCTGGAGCGAAACCGCATCGCTCGCAGAGATGAAAAACTGGGACCCCTGCCCGAGACGGAACAAGAGGTGAAGGCGCTGGCCGAGCTTTACGGCACGGAAAACAGCCGCGTTTACATAGGCGCGGCGGCGCGAGAAGACCTGGTGAAATCGGAAGCGGGTAAATTCAAAGTCCTGCACCTGGCGACGCACGGCGTTCTCAATGACGCAAATCCTATGTACTCGCGAATCGTTTTGTCACAAGGCGAAACCAATGAAGACGGCTTGCTGGAGGCTTGGGAGATCATGAAGCTGGATTTGAGCGCCGACCTCGTTGTGTTATCTGCTTGCGACACGGCGCGCGGGCGAGTTGGCGCGGGGGAAGGAGTGATCGGATTGACGTGGGCGTTCTTCGTCGCCGGAAGCCCTACGACGGTGGTCAGCCAGTGGAAAGTGGATTCGGCAAGCACTTCGCAATTGATGTTGGATTTTCATCGCAACCTGAAAAATGCAAAACCGATGAGGAACAAAGCAGAGGCATTGCGAGCCGCATCCTTGAAAATGTTACACAGCAGCCGATACAAACATCCGTTCTATTGGGCGGGATTTGTCATTGTTGGCGATGCGAATTGATTGAGTTGCGCGAGAAAAGCTCTGCTCATCATTTTAATATCGAAAGGGCTTGCAATGCTTTGACAGGTGTTGAAGTTCTGCCTCAAAGGAGGTTTCGGCGTG
>JANMSG010000570.1:0-3227 GCA_031389065.1 Acidobacteriota bacterium
TCAGACAATGTACAGTCAAACCATAGCCGAACACATCGCCAATCCGCGCAACGTCGGAGAGCTTGAAAACCCTTCGGGCAGAGGCGATGCCAACAATGAAGCCTGCATGGACAGGCTTCTGCTGACCATAAGAATTGCATCCGATACCATCACCGATGCGAAGGTTAAAGCTCACGGCTGCCCTCCGACAATCGCTGCCGCGTCTGTTCTGACCTTGTTGATCATCGGTCGTACGCTTGCCCAAGCCGAATTACTTACTCGAAAAGATGTGGAAGACGCGCTTGAACATTTACCGGCTATGAAAAAACATTGCGCTTCGCTGGCAATTGACGCGCTACGAATGGCTGTTGAAGATAGTCAGCGTAGATAAGTTTACATTGAGTTGCAAACCAGGATGGTTTAGCAGAATTGAAAGATTGGTTCAATCGTCTGCTGGATTTGCTTTTGCAAAAAGGATTGATTACCGAAGCAGAAAAAAAAGAGTTGCATCAAGAAAAAAATAATCGTTCGCTACATAGCGACAACTGAACCGCAAGTCATACAGAAAATTTCCTCTGGATTGATCTCGGTTCCGCAGTCATCGCAGACCGGCACCACAGGAGCCGCGATCACTTGCTCAACGCTTTCCTCTTCTCTGGCTTCCAAAAACTCGCCGCAACCGATGCAGAACAGATCCGAATTGTCTGAGTTGTTGCCACAGACGGGGCAGCGAAACGAGCCAAGGTTTACCGGCGTTCCGGCAAATTCAAAGTTTGCCAAAAGAGCGCCGGTTACGTTTTCGGAGCGATGCGTAGGAACATCAACCGGCGTGAAATGTACAGCTGTCTCCATAGCGTTTTTCGGTAGCGCTAAAAGAGGGGATGTCTTGGCAACGTCAAACGGATTCTTCATTGGCTTGACCTGCTCCTATAAAAAAATGGCTTGAGCGATTGTAAAAAAGCAAATCTCAATCAGCTCAATCAGCGAATCGAATTGGGTTTGGAGAAATTCTTTAAGGGCAGAACGGTTGTATTCTACCCCACGAATCGAGCCTTTGCTATACAAATTGTTGCGTCGGGATCGTAGGTGTTACCATAAGTTCAGGTAAAATGCGTCTATGGCAAAAGAGTCCGAAATCATCTCCAACATCAGAAGAAAATCTCGCGCTGTTGATGGCGTAATCGTCGGTATAGGCGATGACGCGGCGGTTATCAAACATGAAGGCGCGACCGATTTAATCGCCTGTTGCGATGTCAGCGTCGAGGGCGTTCATTTCCAGATGGATTGGACGACGCCGAAATTGCTGGGTCGCAAATCGCTGGCGGTCACCTTGAGCGATGTGGCGGCGATGGGTGGCATACCGCGTTTTGCAATGGTAAGCCTTGCCTTGCCGCACGCCTCGCAAGAGACGCTTGCGGATGAAATTATGCAAGGCATTTTTGAAATGGCTGATGATAGCGGCGTGACCATCATCGGTGGCGATACTTCCAGTTCGTGCGATTCGTTGTTTATTGACACAAGCGTCATTGGCGAGTGCGCAAAAGGGCAAGCCCTCACACGCAGCGGAGCCAAGATTGGCGATTTGATTTTTGTCACAGGTTCTTTGGGCGCGGCAGCTTTAGGGCTTTTGCTGCTTGAACAGGGCTACAGATTGGATGAAGGTGTTGGAGGGATTTCTTCTACCCAACACCTTCAACAGAATGCAAAGGATGTGCTGGAAGCGATGCGCCAACAGGCGATGAAAAAGCACTTGATACCGGAACCGCGCTTGCTGTTTGGTAAAACGCTTGGCGAGCGTGGACTGGCTACGGCGATGATTGATGTGAGCGATGGGTTCAGCACAGACCTGGCGCATATACTCGAAGAGAGCAATTGTGGCGCGACGATTCGCGCAGAGCTTTTGCCAATTGCCAATTGCGTCAGAAAACTCGCGCGCGCAATGCCTGAAATCAATCTGTTGAATCTCGTCTTGCACAGCGGCGAAGAATACGAACTGTTGTTTACAGCGCCAGGCGACAATCAGAGAGCGATTTTAGAAGTCGCCGCCGCGCTCCGTCTTCCTGTCGTCGCCATTGGTCGAATTACTCAGGGGAGGGAATCGCATCTTGAACGTGGAGGCCAAGTCGAAGTGCTGTTGCCCTCCGGATACGAACATAAAATTTGAAGCGAAAGGAGCACCTGATATGCTTCACATTCATAATGGAGATTCTTCGGCGGACGTGTTACGCGAATCAAATATTGAGGGTGAGCATCTCGCTTTTCGGGAAGCCTTGATTGAAGGCGCGACTCCGCAAGGGTTGTCGAATGAAGAATGGTTAGGCGCTCGCGCCCGATTTTTAGCCGGTGATTACGCGGTGGATTTTCAAGAATGCCACGATGATCTGTTGAAGCAGCAGAAAGCGTTGTCGAAAGTCGCCCAACATCAGGAAGTTGTTCTGTGGTTTGAGCATGATCTGTTTTGTCAGATTCACCTGGTCTATTTGCTTACCCTGTTTTCCGAAATGAATTTAAACAGAACGACCTTGAGCCTGGTTTGCATAAACGAATTTCCGGGTAAGGAAAATTTCAGAGGGCTTGGCGAATTAAATCCCGAACAGATGCTCACGCTGTTTGACAAACGGATTGAAGTGACTGAGGAGCAAACGCAAATTGCGCAGCAGGCATGGGACGCTTACTCATCGCCAACGCCGGAAGCTCTCGAGGCTTTTTTGCAACAAGACACCTCGGCGTTGCTCTTTTTAAAGGCGGCTTTTCACAAACATCTGGGACGATTTCCTTCGACAAAAAATGGCTTGGGGGTTATCGAAAATAAAGCTCTGGAACTTTTGCGCGAAGGGTACAAAACATTCGCGACCTTGTTTTCTGCTTTCGGAAATGCCCAGCCGGTTCTCGGCTTAGGCGATACACAATTCTGGAATATCGTGAAGCGGTTGGCTCAAGCAAATGAACCTGCGCTTACGATAGGCGTTGAAGATTTGGACAGGATGATTAAATCTGGAGCCTTTATTCAAGCACCGCTTCAAATTACAGAATTTGGCGAAGAAGTTTTATCAGGCAGGAAAGATTTCATTCACACGAATGGCATAGATTTTTGGTTGGGCGGCGTTCATCTTACGGCAAACAATTTGTGGCGTTGGAATGATGACAAGCAACCGATGAAGAAAATGCTCTAGATGGATGGCACACCAAGACGGAGAAGTGCGAGGTCAGAATTGAGTAGTGCTTATGAAAAGTATTGTTAGTTAAAT
>JANMSG010000884.1:0-3709 GCA_031389065.1 Acidobacteriota bacterium
AAGCAAAATGATGGTTCATCGCCTGCGGCGATCCGGGCAGGGACAAGCCCAGCCCCTACTTAAAACATCAACAAACTTACTTTCCAGTGTAGTGAGGCTGAAGCAATAAATTTCATTTTGTTATTCGCCTAAAGCCAGTCATTCTAATTCAATGTGGAGTGTGAGATTTGATATTTCAAGAGCCGTCGCAGCCGCTGTCTACGAGAGGAGTTTTAGACAGAATTTATGACTATTTGACCTATCCGCTGATTCCGAATGCGAATTATAAAATCTCTGTCCTCAGCGTGCTGCTTTTTGCATTGGTAGTCTTTATCGCCTTATTCCTCTCGCGCTTCATCAGGAAGTTTTTGGACAAGCGTGTGCTGCCGCGTTTTACACACATTGACAGTGGTTTCAAATACACACTGCTCAGAGTTCTACATTACCTCATCATCTTTGTGGGGTTGCTTTACGCTCTAAAAATCGGCTTCGGCGCAGACCTCACAGGCATAGCCGTCATCCTCGGTTTCCTCTCCGTAGGTATAGGTTTCGGGCTGCAAGCCATCACCGGAGATGTGATTTCGGGCTTTATTTTGCTTTTTGAAAGGCCTCTGCGAGTGGGCGACTATTTAAAACTGGGAGAGACCGAAGGGCGCGTTTCGCAAATCAACCTGCGCTCGACAATGGTTGTCACAAACGACCTGGTGACGATTATCGTGCCGAATTCCGAACTCGTCAAAAACCGCGTCATCAATTGGTCTTACAGCCCGAAAGTGAGAATTAAGATTCCCGTAGAAACCTCCGAAAACAGCGACCTGAATCAGGTGATAGAAACCTTAATCAAATCGGCGGACGGCATTGCTCATGTGCTCACTGATCCAAAGTCGAGAGTTCGCTTTCTGGGACACGGCGATTCTTCTCTGAAATTTGACCTGTTGGTATGGACGGACGCGCCGCACGACCATCAACAAATCCGCAGCGATTTGAATATGCGCATCCATCAACTATTCAATGAAATCGGTATTGGCACTCCGACCCCACAACGCGATTTCAATATACGGGGCGGCGTCATTCAATTCAATAAAAAGAAGAGCGCGAAAGCCAGAGAAGCTACAACCGACGAATTTTTCAATGGTCCCGAAACCTCAAAGATCCAGGCAAAAATAATCGCTGAAGAATGATACTCCTGTTTTCATCCTGGAAGTTCTCGCTGTTGCCGAACAGATGAATGAGAAAATATTTGAATCCAAAGCAGCCTGTGATGAGTATCAGTCATCACTACTAGTCAGACGAAATAAGGGTTTTGGAGGATTGTTGTCTGACAGCTCTGGATTTGAGAGGTATATCGTAATGATAAAAAGATGGTTTGCTGCTTTCTTGATCGCTCTATGCTTTGCCATAGGCGCGACACCTGGTTTACTGGCGCAAGAGGTTTCCGGTCAACAACAGACGGACGAGAAACAAGACAAGGAGAAGACCTCGCCGGAAGAAAAGGCACTCGCTTTGCTAGAGCAGGTGGTCGCGGAGTCCGCGTCGCTGAGGCTCCCGGAAAATCGCTTCCGTATTCAAATCACCGCCGCAGACCTGCTCTGGGAGCGCAATGAAGAGCGCTCGCGCTCGCTCTTTAATGGAGTTGCGACAGCCCTCATCGAGATAATGGCAAGACAACCCGCCGTCCCTACGAATAATCGCCAGAATGCAAATCAGGGTCGTTTCTCGGTAACCCAGCTACGGCAAGAACTGGTAATGACGGCGGCGCGACACAACGCGCCGCTCGCCTATCAACTTTTACAGGCGACGCAACAGCCTGCCATGCCGATTGACCCGCAAAACGGCAGGCCAGGGAATTTGGATGTAACTTTGGAACAGCGGCTGCTCGCGCAGATCGCCAGAACCGACCCGCAATTGGCGCTCAAAAACGCCGAAGAGATGTTGGATAAAGGTCAATACCCCGGCTCGCTCGCGCAAGTCCTCGCACAGCTTCAAGTCAAAGACAAAGAGGCCGCCGCGAAGTTTTCAGAAAAACTGCTCAAGCGATTGCAGATGGAGAATCTGCTCGCCAAACAGGATGCCAGCGGTCTGGCGTTGAGCCTGTTGCGACAGGGACCGCGCCCGCCTGACAACGCAACAGAGGGCGCCAAAGATCGCCTTACGAATTCATCTCAAGCGCTTAGTGAAGCGGCTTATGCCAGTTTGCTGGAAAGCTTGATTGCGGCGGCGCTCAAAGCCACGCCGCCAACGCCAGGTACCGGACGCGGACAGAATATGCGCGGTGGACCCAATGGCTTTTCAACGGGCGGTGGCAATAACGCACAGGCTTCGCAGAGTGTCGCGCAGATGGAACAAAACACTGCGCGTATGCTGCTGATGGGGTTGCAATCGCTACTGCCGCAAATTGACAAGTACCTGCCGGCGCGTTCGACTGCAGTACGCCAGAAATTGATACAAATAGGCATGGACAATAACCAGCGCGCCTCTTTCAATCAAATGGCTGAGTTGATGCCTCAAGGCACCTCTGAAAGTCTGCTTACGGCTGCGGCTACGGCTCCCACAGGTATGCAACCCGGCATCTATCAACAAGCCGCGCTCAAGGCGCTTGATGAAGGCAACACAGACCGCGCCCGTCAAATTGCCAGCGATCATCTCAACCCAGCGCAGCGCAGCGCGGTTCTGCAAATGATAGAGACACAAGTGTTGGCCCGCAAAACTGGCGACGACGCGATGGAAAGCATTCGACAAACGCTCTCTCGCTTGCCATCGGATGAGGAGCGCATCAGGATGTTGCTCCAGTTAGCCACCACGACACAAAAGGAAAATCCAAAGCTCGCCTTGCAAATCCTCAATGAAGCGCAGAGGTTAGTCAGCGGGCGCATGAGCAACTACCAGCAGTTCGAAGCGCAGCTTCAAGTCGCGAAAGCCTTCGCTGCTGTAGACCTTGCGCGTAGCTTCGAGGTGTTGGAGCCGGGCATCCACCAACTTAACGAATTATTCCCTGCGGCGCAGCTCTTGAGTGGTTTCGAGGTGAATATTTTCAGGGACGGCGAGTTACCTTTGCAGGACGGCAGCCGCCTTGCGCAGATGGTGAATCTATATGCGGAGGAGTTGGCATCGCTTGCGAAGAAGGATTTTGAACGCGCCCAGATGACAGCCGACAAATTTCAACTGCCCGAAGCGCGCATCTTAACGCGCCTGGCAATTGCGCGCTTCGTGCTCGGCGGACAACCCGCAAATAATAGCCGATTCGGCAATCGCGACTTCGATCCGAACAGGCCATTTACAAGGCGGCAGCAGTAAGCTGACGGGAAATCCGCATGGAGAAACGCGCAATTTTAAGCCTGATGCCTGTTGAAGAACTTTCTGATGAAGAAGTCTTGGCGACGGCTGAATTGCGTATGGATAGTGCTCAAGGCAAACGTCCAGGCAAGTTGCTTGACCGCCAGCAATCAGGAAAGCTAAATGAAGAAGATCGCACTGAACTTGTTGCCTTGATGCAGGTCTATCATGAATATCTGGTGCGCCAGGCTCAAGGATTACGCGAGGCAGCCCGTCGCGAACTGCCTGAAAGAATCCTGCCCAATTGAAAAGGCATGGGTAGCGTTATAGACATATGCTAGACTGAGTTGACCTATCAAAAATCAAGCGAGGTAATCTATGAAAGTCGCTACCTTTGAAGGAATTGTCGAGGATGGTCATATTCGGTTGCCCGACGATGTTCATTTGCCGGAAAAAG
>JANMSG010000887.1:0-9369 GCA_031389065.1 Acidobacteriota bacterium
CCGAGTTGTCGCAGCATGGTCGTCACTTGCCCACGATGGTAAGCAGAATGTGTGACAATCTGCTGCATCATCTGCCATAGCGAATACGTCCAGGTTTCGACTTGCAGATTTACGTAAGAGAGAATATTTTGAAGCGAATCATCGGTCAAGGCCTGAACAAATTTTGCCTGCTCAGGCTCGATCTCCAGCCATTTTTTCTTTACTGTTTTGAGGTCAGGAAAATCCTCTGGAGCAAACATCTCTTGCGGTGAATAACCTTGCCAACGCTGCAACCACACCCACTCTGCCCAAAGCATATGTATCAAGGTGTCGCGCACAGATGGATGACTGCTTGCCAGGTCTTTGGTGAATTGCTCTGTTGTCAACTTCGACACCGCTTCAAGTGTGCGAGCGTTCGCCCACCGGTGATATTCGTATTGTACTTGCATATCCCTTGCGTTCATGGAGGCTCTGCGGTGAATCTCAAGGTTTTGCTGATTGATAACTGGTTCGACTGGCGCGAACGATGGCGCCGTTGCGTTTGACTTCAACTTTAATTTGATGCGTCTGCCCGTCGCGTCTGCGGGTTTCGGACGGATAATAGGAGAGCGTGTAGCCCGCTCTTATCTCTTCGGCAAGGGCTTTGAAAACCGGCGTAAAATCACTTACGTCGGCTGAAAAATCCGCGCCGCCTGTCTTCGGCACAATGCGCGACACGTCAAGCAAAGTCATGATGCGTTGACCGCCTAAGGCTGCCGTTCCATACGAAGGCAGCGTGATGGAATAAATCGTGACTTCGGCGTCGTTGGCGCGTTTTATCAATTCGCTTTGATCCGTCGAATCAATATTGTCGTAGCCGTCCGTGACGACGACAACGACGCGACGCAGGCGACGACTGCCGCGAAAACGCGGAACCTTTTTCAACATCAAAACGGCGCGGTCTAGCGAAGCGAACAAGCGCGTAGAGCCTGACCCCTCTTTGATTTTCTGAAATCCTTGGGTGATTTTTTTTGAATCGTTGGTGAAATCTTGAAGTATGCGAATCTCGTTGTTGAAAGCCATCACGGCAAAGACCGAATCGGCCTGCACTAACTTAATAAAATTTTCGGCTGCGACGCGCTGACGATCTATCTCTTCAGGCTTGATGCTGCCAGAAATGTCCAACGCGAAGACCACAGCCAGCGGACGCGTCAGGGCTGTCACTTCGCTGGCTTCAAAGAACTGTAGTTTTTGCGGCTCTCCGTCTTCGTACAGGACGAAGTCCTCGGCTTTGAGATTGCGAATGATATTGCCGTCTTTGTCGGTAACCGTCACATCAATGGCAACGAGGTCGGTTTGCAGCTTGATTGGTTTATCGTCTTGCCGCGCCAATGCTGGCAAAGTTAAAAGTGCGATGATAATTGTAACAATCAACTTTTTCATAAAAATTTCTTCGCTGCGCGTGTCCGTCATTCCAGACTAACACGCGCTTTTGCCGTATTCAATTTCTACGGAAAGACTGAAGTCTGGTGTCCGTTGTCCGGCACCTGCATTCAAGATGACTAACCTGGCTTCGCATGTGGTGAAAAATAGATTCAAGATTTTGGATTGACCTCGAAATATAGATTTTCGACAGCGGCAAAAAGACTCCAGACTTTCAAGAGACAGGACGACTGACGCAAGTCTACTTCTTCCGTAGCGCGTCAATCGCCTGTCGAATGGCTGCCGCATTGGGAGCGTTCGGTTCGGCTTTCAAAAAGTTTTCGAGGGCAACTGCCGCAGCCTCTTTGTCACCTCTGCGTTCGTGTATGCGGGCGCGTTGCACATAAACTTCGTGCAGGCGTTTGTTGCTCAATTCCCAGGCTCGATTCAAATCGTTTTCCGATTCGCTTAAATCCGCCACGCGCGCTTTTTCATCCTGGTTTCGTATGGCGAGTTCAATCAGAGTTTTGCCTCTGAAAAAATGAGCCGCCGCGTTGCTGGCGTTGAATCGGACCGCTTCGCGGAAAGCGAACTCGGCGACCTTGAATTTTTGTTGCTTGAGCATAATCAAGCCGAACAGATGATAGACCGCCGATTCGCGCTCATTGACTTGACGGGCTCGTTCGATCGCTTCGAGAGCTTCCGTGTCTTTGCCTGTGCGAAAGAGTTCTTTGGCAAGCGTAAAGTTCGCATCGAAATAGGTGTGAAAAAGAGTCACAGCCTGGCGCAAAAAAGCAATGGCTTCTTCGCTTTTTCCTTCACGCAATTTCGCCACGCCTTTTTCAAAAGCGCCACGCGCATTTTGCGGCACCTCTTGAGCGAAGCTGATGCCTGCCGGATGAAGCGTTGGCTCAGCTTTTGAGCGAAGAATAATTTCGACATTGACTACTTCAAAAAAATTCATGTGATCTGTTTGCGCAAAGCGCACCATCTGCATCGTTGATTCAAAGCCTGAACCGGTAACATGAACTTCGTATTCTGCGGGAACGACACGAGTGAAAGTAAAATCTCCGTCATTGCGGGTGACGGTTTGATTCAAGATCGCTCCTCCTGCTTCTTTGAGTTCAACGATAGCGTTGTTGACTGGTGCGCCGTTTGCCGCACGGATTTTGCCGCGAATCATGTTGTTAGGGTTTTGCGCGTAGGATTCGATGGCAAGAAAAAATAGCAGCAAGTGAAGGGAAATCATTTTTCTTTTGGTCACGGTCTGGAGACCTCCTGCGCCTTGGTGATGGCGACATTATAACTGAAAAGATTCAAGTCATCAGCAACAATGGGAGAAAAGTTTTTGTCAGCCATTGCGCCTTGCTTTCGTCCGCTTGTCACGCTTAACAGATGCGGGTAGCATAGCGATTCAAGATTGGCTCGGAGGCTTCAATGTTTTGTCCTAAATGTGGCGCACAAGCTGAGTACGGAAAGTTTTGCAGGTCTTGCGGAACGAATCTGGCAATTGTCTCTGAGGCGATAACCGGACAAACACCGGATCAAATCGGCGCACCGTCAGGCAGTGGAGGAATGACGCTGGGGCTATTTGGTTCCGCAGCGATTTCAAACGATGGGCGCGACGTATCCCAGCATAAAGCGATTGCCGTTTTCGGTGAAATGACGGTTGATTTGACGGCAGCGCTTTTGCCGGTTGGCGAAACCAAAATCAGCGCCTACACAATCTTTGGCAGCGTAGACGTGCTTGTCTTGGATGACGTAGGCATTCGCATCACCGGATTGACAGCCTTAAGCGAGGTAAAAGTACGTGGCGAAGGGGCGCACAACGGTTTCTTTGATGCAAATGAATACACTTCGCCGAATTACCATCAAGCTGCGCGCCGCCTGCACATAGAAGTCGCATCGTTATTCGCCGGAATCAAAATCAGAAGATGAATACGAGCCAATAAACGGGTCTGCTGTAACCGCCACGCTTTTCGCAACGTCTTTGCCATTCACCCACTTTTTCAAGACCAACCGGAGGAGACCTCTATGAAAAGATTACTGGCATTGGCTTTTTTCTTGATGCTTGCTGCGCCCATCGCCACCTTTGCTCGTGAAGCGAAACTCGTGCGCTATCCGCATTATCATCAAGGTCGCATCGCCTTCACTTATCTTGGCGACATTTGGACTGCCGACGAAAACGGACAGAATGTTCGTCGCGTCACGGTTCACAAAGCCCGTGATGCGTATGCGCGTTTTTCGCCGGACGGAAAATGGATAGCCTTTTCAAGCGACCGCAACGGCAACACGGATGTCTTCATCATTGCATCTGAAGGCGGCACAGCCAGGCAGCTCACCTTTCATTCGGCAGAAGATTCCGTACAAGGGTGGTCGCCCGATTCGCGCTCAATTTTATTCGCTTCACAACGCGGCGAAGATTTTATGGGCAAACTCTACACCGTCAGCATTGACGGCGGATTGCCCAAAAATGCCGGTTCCGACATGGGGGTATACGCCTCGTATTCGCCCGATGGCAAAAAGCTCGCCATCAATCGTAAATCGCAAAGCTACTGGCGCAAATATTATCGCGGCTCTTATCAAACAGATGTGACGGTGATGGATATTGCGGCAAAGAAATTCACCGACGTGACCGATTTCGACGGCATGGATTCGTGGCCGATGTGGGGCAATGACAATCACATTTATTTCGTCAGTGACCGCGAAGGCAATGGCTTGACCAACATCTGGCGTGTCGCGGAAGCGGGCGGCAAAGCCGAGCGTGTCACTTCATTTAAAACCGGCGATGTACGCTGGCCGGCAATGAGCGCCGACGGCAAAATCATCGTTTTTGAACATGATTTCGGTATATGGAAAATGGAAGTGGCGTCGAAAAAAGTCACGCCGATCAAATTGGATATCGTTGGCGAGACGCAGGAAAACATCGCCGAATATAGGGATTTCAATTCGCAGGCTGACGATTATGATTTGTCGCCAAACAGCCGCCGTATCGTCTTTTCGATTCACGGTGAAATTTTCACAGCGCCTGTGGACGAAGGCGATTTGAAACAAATTACTGACAGCCCATCGCGTGACAAAGACCCCGAGTATTCGCCCGACGGAAAATGGCTGGCTTTCATTTCCGACCAGAGCGGACGCGAAGAACTCTACGTTGCCTCAAGCGATGGTGCAGACGAGCCTAAAAAAATCACCGACTTTGACACGCTGAAATTTTCTTTCGCCTGGTCGCCCAACTCCAAAGAGATTGCCTTCAACTCTTCGGATAGCAAATTGCGAAAGTACAACGTCGAGTCGAAACAGACAGCCGAATTGACTACCTCGAAATACGGCAACATCAGTCAGCCTGTCTGGTCGCCTGATGGCAAATGGCTGGCGTATGCGAAAGCAGACCAGGCGCGAACCAACGATATTTATTTGCTTCCTTCCGGTGGCGGCGAAGAGAAGAAAATTACTTTCGATTCGTACACGGATGTCAATCCGCAATTTACCCACGACGGCAAAAAGATTTTCTTTGTTCGTAATGAGGGGGGATTCGGCGGCGGTCAAGCCTCTTCGCAGATTTATTCCGTCGCCCTCGAACGCGAAGAACGCGACCCAAGCGACCCAGAAGACAGAGCAGACATAGAAAATCCCGCGCCCGAAACCATGATGCAACGAATGCAACCAGGGCAACGCAATCAACCACCGAGAGAGATCAATATTGATTGGGCTGGACTCAAGCGGCGCACCAAACAGGTTACGCAAATGCCTTTCGCGGTTTTCAATTACACGATCGCGCCGGACAATCGCACGATAGTTTTTGTTACCACGGAACCCTCGGCTACAAGGTCTGTGCCGGTAATCTATTCGATTCAAGAAGACGGGAAGCGTCTGACACGCATCGCCTCAGGCGCAGCGCCCGGCGCTGGTGATGAAGGTGGCGGCGGTGGCTTTGGTGGTTTCGGCGGCGGCATCTCGCAACTGGCTATCTCGCGTGATGGTCGCACACTCTTTTTCAAAGAAGGTCCGTCGGTTTATTCAACGCCCATGGCGGCACAAGCCAACGCTGCAGGCGCGTCTCCTTTTGGTGGGGCCGGCGGCGCTGCTGCGCGTCGGCGCATCAATTTCAACGCCAAGGTGAAAATTGATAAACCCGCTGAATGGGCAGAGATGTTTGATGATGCCTGGCGCACCATGAAGTATCGTTTCTACGATGCCGAGATGCATGGAAGAGATTGGGACGCCATGCGGGCGAAGTATCAACCGCTGGTTGAATTTGTTGGCGAACGGCAGGAACTTATCAACGTCATCAACGAAATGATCGGCGAATTGAACGCTTCGCACACCGGTGCAGCAGCAGGACAGGGCGGCAATCGGGAAGGCAACATTTCAACGGTTCACCTGGGGGTAGACCTCGAAGCAGACGAGCAGGCAGGTCGTTACCGTGTGGCTCATGTTTACGAAGACGGACCCTCGGATAAAGATTGGGTGAAGGTAAAGACGGGAGATTTCCTGATCAGCATCAACGGCAAGCCCGTCAAATCAGGCGATAATTACTGGGCGATTCTCAACAACACGCGCCTGAACCGCAAAGTTGTTGCGACATTCAACAACAAGCCCTCGGAAGAAGGTGCCTGGACTTCGCGCATTGACCCGATTGCCGCGGGAGCTTTCAGCCAATTGCGTTACGAGCGTTGGGTGAAACAACGCCGCGAGATGGTTGATAAACTATCAAACGGGCGTGTCGGTTATTTGCACATTCAAGCGATGAACCCGCCTTCGCTTCGCAAGTTCGAGAAAGAGGTGCGCGAGAATCGCAACAAAGAGGCATTGGTCATTGATCAACGCTGGAACGGCGGCGGCAACATAGAGCAGGAGTTGTTGGCGATTTTAGTTCAACGTCAATATCAAATCTGGCAGCCGCGTGGCACGGAACCCTCCGGCAGACCTTTCGCAGGGTACTTCGGCCCGAAAGTCGTCTTGCAGAACTGGCGTTCAGCCTCGAATGCGGAGATGTTCCCGGCGGGCTTCCGGGCTTTAGGCTTGGGCAAAGTAATCGGCACACCGACGATGGGCGCGGTTATAGGTACCGGCAGTTATTCATTGATTGACGGCTCGACGGTCAGAACGCCGGGCGTTGGCGTTTTCCTTGCGGATAAAAATCGCACCAACATGGAGAACAACGGCGTCAAGCCTGACATACTGGTTGAGAACACACCGGAAGATAATCTCGCGGGTCGTGACCGGCAGATTGAAACGGCTGTGCAGGAGTTGTTGAAAGAACTCAACGGCAAAGGTGTTGCTGCAGGAAAGAAGGATTAAGTAGCAAGAAATCTCAACAAAGTAAGCTAAAACAACAAAGCCCCGTCGAATCTGTCGGGGCTTTGCGTAGTGTCCTAAAGTTGTATTGTTTTGTGAGAACCCGCGAAGCGGGTGAAAGCATAAAGCCCAGTGCGTAGCGCTGGGTATTTGGGTAGTCGTCAATCGCTAGCCCGTGAAACGGGCGATAGATTTTGCCAGCCAATCGTCTATCACCCGCTTCGCGGGCTAGCCATTTTGCCGGGCATCTGTCCACGGGCTAACACCCGTGGCTTTATGCTTACGCCCGCTTCGCGGGCTACTATAGAGGCGGCACACCAAGATTAGGTACGACTGACACGACGAGTTGAACAAGCAGGGGGCTTTCAAAGTTTTATTTTCCGAATCTTGGTGTGCCGCGCATATAGACAGCATCACAAGTTTAGGACACCACCCACCATCAAACCGTCTCAGTCAGAAGAAGTTGTATTGCAATCTCAAACCTCATTTTGAATCAAAATAAAAAGTATCTATAACTATGGAGTTTATGTGTAACCAGTTTTTCCTCTTTATCATAATAGAAACCCATAAGGATACCCCTTCCTTTCAATAGTGTCTTCTCTGTTTGCCGTATGCCGCCAGTGCTGTACCATTTTATGTTGCGTTTTTCTTCCTCCGTCAACATATTTTCAAGAGAGCCCCCCCAATCCTTAAATTCTGATAATTTGGGGTCTCCACTCCAATTTTGCTCCTTCAAAAATTTATTTACTTGAGAATGAGTTGAACCTAGGGGAAGCCCAGACTTGATTCGCTGATGCACTTCATCATCGGTGATATAAACTTTCGTACATCCTCCGGCGAATAGTGCTCCGCAAAATAATATGCTCATCAACCAGGCGGAACTAATCTTCTGCTGATTTCTCTTGATATGGGTCACTGAGAGGTCGGATGTAATCAGTTCGTTGTCCATAACCTTTTCGACCTCATTGCAGCGATTATTTTGCCACCCGTTTGCCTATGCAATACAGGAACTGCGTTGTGCGTATGAAGATTTGTCCATCCGAAATTGCCGGAGAACTCAGGCAGTAATCTTTCAAATCGCTCTCGGCTACGACTTCAAATTTGTCACCGGCTTTCAACACAGTCGTCAGTCCGTCTTCATTGGTGATGTAAATTTTGCCGTCAGCCAGGACGGGCGACGAACTATAGGTTGCGGACTTGATGCGCTGCGGTCCCCAAACGGTCTGCCCGGTCTTGGCGTCCAGACACCAGACGACGCCTCTGTCATCAATGCTGTAAAAATATTTGCCATCACTCAAAACCGAAGGCACATCGGGACCTCTGTCAAATGACCAGAGCCTGTGCGATTCACTGAGGCTGCCGCGCCCTCCCGCTTTGATCGCCATGACAGGCTTTACGCGGCTCGGCGAATAGATGATGCCATCGGCAATTACCGGTGAACCGACAATGCGATAGAAGGGGTTGTTTTCGGGATTGAGCCCGTTCATGCGCCACAACTCTTTGCCTGTAGCCGGGTCATGACCGGTGACGCAATCGCCGCCAGTGATGACAATCTCTGTGGTTCTGCCGTAGCGCAACAGCCCGGGTGTCGCATAAGAATCCGGCGATTCCTGTATCGCTTGCGTCGGGCGTTCGACGCGCCACAGGTTCTTGCCGGTCTTTTTCTCTATGCGAAGGATGTAGGAAGGGTCATCGGTGCGCATGCCGTGAAGCACCTGCACATAGAGCGAATCTTCAAACAACAGCGGCGAAGACGCATAGCCGTGATTCAAACCGAAGCGCCCATAATCTTTTTGAATATCCCGCGCCCACAGTTCATTGCCTTTAAAGTCGAAGCCCTTCAAGATGCCCGTGCCGGTCATCACCCAGACATTCTGCCCGTCGGTGACAGGCGATGGCGAAGACATATTCTGCTTTCGCATCTTTACATTGCCGCCGCTCAGAGGCTTCTTCCACAGCATTGCGCCTTTTGTTCGATCAACGCACCAGAGCGCAAGATCGTCGCCTTCGGCTACGTTGATGAAAATCAAGTTGCCCCAGATAATCGGCGTAGAGCCGCTAAAACCGGGCATGGCAAGTTTCCAGGTGATGTTTTCTTCAGGGCTCCAACGCACGGGGAGATTCTTTTCGTTGCTGATGCCGTTGAGATTTGGCCCTCGCCATTGCGGCCAGTTTTCTGCAAAAGCGATTTGCGTGGAAAACAAAATGATGAAGAATGCTGAAAAGATTTTTCGGCTCAAAGTTCACCTCCGACTGTTTAATGTAAAAGTATGGTAGATGATTATCGAAAAAAGTAGAAGGCAGATTCGGGTTCTCTACAGACTTTAGGAGGGTCATTCGTTTTTGACGATGAAAATGAATCGCCCTCAGAATTGCTGACCTCCATAGCCGTTGCTTTACGCTCAATATTCTTTTGTGTAGAATTCTCGTTTCGGACAGAGCTTGTTGGCTTCACAAGTCATGTATGACCGCGCCCCAACCAACGGCTCCATCTTATATCATAAAAAATCAGGACGGGAATTCATGGGTTCGACAACAATCCTCAATAATATAGAAGACAAACACATTGAAGAGCTTGATGCAGTAACCATACGATTTGCCGGAGACTCCGGCGATGGTATGCAATTGACAGGCACACAGTTCACAAACACTTCGGCGGTGTTGGGCAATGACATCTCGACGCTGCCG
>JANMSG010000650.1:0-2274 GCA_031389065.1 Acidobacteriota bacterium
AGCATATACTGATTATCGGTGCAGGGCCTGTAGGTATCGAGTTCGCCCGTAAAGTGCTGATACATAAAGATTTCGGCTATAATGTCGTTGGTTTTCTGGATGACGACGAGGCGAAACGAGATAATTCGGTCGTGGGCAAGCCCGTATTGGGGAGTTGCGCCATATTGCCGGAGCTTCTGGAGAATCAATCCGTTGATGAAGTCGTTATTGCTTTACCTCTCAGCGCCTATGAAAAGTATGCCTGCATCGTCGATAGATGTGAAAAAGCTGGAGTGCGGATAAGGATAATACCCGATTTTAACAAGTTTCTCTCCGGCAGTCCACAGATTGAGGCGTTTGAAGGGATGCCGATAATGAGTGTGCGGAAGATCCCACTTGATGATCCGTTCAACAAATTTCTGAAACGGTTGTTTGATATCTGTATTGCTGCAATTGCGATTATACTTACCGGACCGGTTATGATTTTAATCGCGCTGGGGATAAAGCTTACCTCGCCAGGCCCGGTTTTTTTCCGGCAGGAACGGGTAGGCCTGAATAATCACCGGTTCGACATGCTCAAGTTCCGCTCCATGCGAGTTATTGATGATATGACTGCTGCGACCACCTGGACAACAATCTACGATTCGCGCAAGACAATATTCGGAGCTTTTCTAAGAAAGACGAGCCTTGATGAATTGCCGCAGTTTTTGAATGTTCTAATTGGCACTATGAGTGTCATCGGTCCACGCCCTGAGCGTCCTTTTTTTGTGGAACAATTCAAAGACAAAATTCCTAAGTATATGGTCAAACACCAGGTCAAGCCTGGCATTACAGGGTGGGCACAGGTGAATGGCTGGCGAGGAGATACCTCCATCGAGAAGAGGATTGAGTGCGATATTTACTACATTGAAAACTGGGATCCACTATTTGATGTCAAAATCATGTTTATGACGGTGTTCAAGGGCCTGGTAAACAAAAATGCGTATTGATCTGTAGGGCACAGACTTCACGGATGACTCGCATCTTGCATCGGCCTGCATTTTTACGAGTATCGTAAATTTGGTATGAGGCTTGGCTTTATGGCTGTAAAGGCAATAAAAATCAACTTTTGGCGAGGAAACGTGACATACTCTCGTAGTACGTTGACAATGCTCCTTCTTTTTGCTGCCTCTCTCCTACTCCCTGTTCAGGGATGGTTGCTTTCTTTTAATATCATCCTCCTGGACAGTCCGGTTTATGAAAAAAGTCAGAATACCCCGTTCTGTGAACGGGGCTGAATGGCAGTTCTTGTTCAAGTTTCTTTCTTCTACCGTAAAAACCGTTTATCAGGTAAACCTTGTAGCTGGTGGTCATCTGTTCTTTACTATAGCCCCATGGCATGTATTCAATCTTGGCCCCGTGAACAGGATAGGCAGCCCGACGAGGCGCATATTGGAAGAAAACTTTGAATGAACAGATTGAGACATATTCAAATAAACGAGCTGGTTGCGTATCTTGCTTTTTGCCGAGCTTCCACACTCGGGACATTCATGTTTTGAATTAGCACGAAGCCTTAATCTCATTCACCAAGGTTTCTGAGTCGTTGATTTTCTGAAATGTAACTGGACTGAACACGAGTGTCTTGAAACTTTCAAGACGATTCAGTACTGTTTTGATAAGCATTGTCTTCCTTTTGCTGGTTTGATGGGTGCACGTAAAAGCAATGGTAGCTGGCAATGAAATGCTATGCTCTTATTTTTAACCATCGCTAATTATAATTCTGCACATGAGGCTAATTTGTGAATATATTGATAATAAAGTTATCTGCAATTGGTGATGTTGTCATGGCTTTGCCTATGATAGAGGCTGTAAACAGAATTTACCCCGAAGCGCGCATAACCTGGTTATGTGGAAAGACAGTTGCACCTTTGCTTCAACAAATCACTGCAATTAATGATTGTATTGTCATTGATGAAGCTAGGCTTTTAAGTGGTAGTATTCCTGAAAGAATGAAGGTTTTGCTGGATGTCTGGCGTTCCTTACTTGGTCGTCGCTATGACCTAATTGTCACAGGACATATTGACCCTCGATACAGATTGATCGGTTTGTTTGCGAGAGGAACGGCGCGAAGAAGCTTTGGACGCTTGTCAGATAGACTTTTTCCGGTACCTGGTAGACATCATAGTGATGAATATGTGCGTCTTGTGACAAATATTGACGGACCAGATGCTGTACAGGGCGTTTTGCCTGTACTGTCGCTGGCAGTCCCTGAGCAAATAGGATCGCTACTAATGATTGGAATCTCTCCAATAGTTG
>JANMSG010000898.1:0-2071 GCA_031389065.1 Acidobacteriota bacterium
TTTCCCGGACAGAGACATGCATGGATTCAATTCTGTTCAACGGGCATGTTGGAATCATCTTCTTTTTCAGTTGGATTCGTCTCTAACTTCCCCAATAGCAACATAACAAGCAGCGTCCCCTCAGCCGGTCTCCGCTGAGAGCGAACTATGCTGTTGGAGGTCGGCTTGAGCGAAGGGTTATGCCTCCTATTTCTCTGGCATGGCTGAAGAGTGGTGACTTGTAATTAGCCACTCTGAACCGTTCCAGCGATAGGTGTAGCTGTAGCGTCCGCTGACCGTTGCGCTTGTCTTGGCAAACGTGAAAGTGTAAAGACCTGCATCAACCGCAGTGTTGCAACCCAGCTCAATAAATCGCAAGTCAATCTTGCCAGAGGGGCGGTTTTCCAGGAAGTTATGAAAGTAATCCTCTTTCTCGGCTGGTGTGAGACGCGGCTTGTTTGAAACAGTGGGTAAGAGGATTGAACGCTCCGCATAGTTGGCGACAACCTTATGCGGATCACCTGTCTGCAGCGACTGATTCCAGCGATCAAATAACGATGCTATTTCCGCCTCAGTAGTTGTCTTGCAAATCTCCGTGCGTGTGCTTTGCGCGGTGGTCTGGGCTACTTGGTTAGAGGCGCAGCCTACCAGCACCGAAATAATCAAGAACAGACTCAACGACTTCATCTTCATAAACGCTCCTATTGATTAGATTGGGTGGAGGAACCTAGAGGAATAACGGTTCAAGGATCACGGGAGGTTTTTGTTCCCGTGCATCCGTTCGTTAGGTGCTCTCAAGCAATCGATCAATAATCGCTCTAAATCGATTTGCTAAATCGTCGTAAGTGCTGAATCTTCTCGATGTCGCTGTAAATTCGCTTTGAATTTTTTCTTTCTGTTCTTTTATAAGATCGGTGTCTCTACCTATCACTAAATGAAACTGAGGCTTGTATAGGTTTGGAAGTTTGCTAGATACGTAAGCGTGATTCTTTGTAAGCCAATTATCCCAATCCAAGAGCTGATCTTTTGCTTGAGTAAAAGACGCGGAAAACTGACCAGACTTCACGAATATGTCTTTGTCTGCACGTTCAATTTCCACAAAAATATATTCAGGGCCGTTATGGCCTTGAACTAAAAGAACATAATCTGTGATGTAATCCTCTCCTAATTTGAATTTTGGATGACAAGAAATATAATCTGGATATATGAATTCTGGATGGATTGTTAAAAATCTTTGGAGGTCTTCTTCTCGCTGGGCCTCATCTAAAAGGCGATTGTACTCAGATAAAAGCTCATCAGCTTTAGTTTTTGTAATTTCTTGTTTTTTCTGTTCGGGTAAATCCTCTACGTCTGGACCTGCCAAGTTCCTAGGAACATACGCCGCTCTAAAATCGTTAAGAGCCTCTTCATCGGGTTTTGGTAATTCAGCCTCCCATCCAAAAATTGATCCACGGCAATACTTTGTTGTGAACACAACCCCATTGGACCCTTCAATCCGGTTATCTGCAAAATGAATAATTGACTTAGAGGCGTCTCCGATTTGGATAATAGCCTGAATTTTTGATTTATTTCCTTTGTCATCATAGTAGGCACAAGCTGCGCCATTTCGTAGGAAATCGTTAATTGTTCTGGATAATGGAGTTTGTGTTGTAACGTTTATTTCATTTGCCGAGTCGCTATAAACAAGTACCAAAGCCCCATCAATACAAGGCCATATCTCGGCACGACCAATTGAAGCTATTTTAGGAATGGCAATATCTCGTATCTCTGGTGGTAATGAGTTTGTCAATGCACGTAATGAATACATATATAGTTTGTAGTATTCTTCTGCTTTTGCATATTTCTCACCAAAAGCTTTTAATCGCGCTTTGCGTTGGCTCATTTGTTGTATACCTCGTGTATTTAAATTATACCTAACGTGTGAGAGTGCACCGGCGGAGCGCAGCGGAGACCGTGTGCCACACTTAGTTATACATTCAGGCTATTTACTGTCCCTTATTTTAGTGGCTTCTTTTACTAGCCCAGCAGCCACTTTACCAACATAGGCATCTCTTTCTTTTTGGGTCGGGGTGCGCTCACGTTGGTAAGACAT
>JANMSG010000752.1:0-11547 GCA_031389065.1 Acidobacteriota bacterium
GTAACAAATAAACAATATCCTGCAAAACACTCAGGAAAGTGGGGCAAATATTTATTAGAGTTGAAAAGAAAAATGCCCGGACTCCACTACCCAAGAAAAGGCAGTGGAGTCCGGGCATTGGTGATAACAGACCTCTTATTAATTAAAGGACTGTATGTTAAGGATTTGCTGCATGATCGCACCCAAAATGCTAAAACCGCCGTTAGAACTCCTACCATATCGAGAGCGGCTATGATAACCATCCTCGTAACCGCGACGGAAGCCTTCGCGGAAATAGTGACGGTATTCGTTCAAGTCAACGTAATAACCATTATAGCCATAGGATGCATCCTGATAGGCGTAAGAGTCCCTATAGTTGGATCTCCACCTATCCTCACGATCTGATAATCCGGCACGAGCACCTTCTTCATAGCCGTACTGCACAGCCTGCCGAAGCATTTCTGCACCATAGTTATTGGTCTCGTAATACCTGCCGCCCCGATTGTAGCGATAGTTAGGAGCTACGTTATAGTATCGTGAATTCTGTAGACTATACTGATCCTGACGTAGACGCTCTAAGTATCGTTGCTGATAACGATATTGCGCGATACGACGTTGCTGCTGCAACACCTGTTGCCTTTGCAAGGCTATACGTTGCTGCTCATACAGTTGTCGGCGATACTCATTCTGACGTTGTTCGTGACGACGTTGCTGCTCCTGTTGTCGTTGTAATGTCCAGCGCTGATCACGCAACTGTTGAGACTGATGCTGCTGCTGTTGGATTTGCTGTTGAGACTGTTGCTCAACTTGACGTTGTTGCTTATTTGCTTGCTTCTGTTCTTGTTGCTGCTGTTGCAAGCGACGTTGCTGTTCAGTCTGTTGTTGCTGCAATTCAGCTTGACGTTGTTGCTTCGTAGCTTGACGTTGCTGTTGCTGCTGCTGTACCTGCTGTTGTTGTTGCTGTTGCTCAGCTTGACGCTGCTGCTTACTAGCTTGGTTTTGTTGCTGTTGTTGTTGCTGTTGCTGTGATTGCTGTTGTCTCTCAGCCTGCTTTTGTTGTTTGTTTTGAGTCCTCTCTTGTTCGCGTTGTTGCTGCTTTTGACTTTTATCCTGTGCATTGGCAAGTCCACTTGTTCCTAACAGTAACGCCACGCCAAGAACAGATGCTGTAGTTATTCGCCTAAAAATATTAATTTTCATTATATACCTCCTTCTTCCTACTTGATTTCCAAGTAGCGAATACTAATTGCGATAAATAATAGAGCAAATATTGTTCCATACATTAAGTATAAGAAAACATTTAGCTTTTTGGCAGTAAGAGAACGATTAACAGACACTGTTTCGTAGGATTATAGACGTTTTGGTTTAATGCGTAAGGCATAAACAGAGCGCCCATCTTTTCTGCTACTAGTATGTAGCTTTCTTTCTTTAGGAGACGGAGTAATGATTTATTCGAAAAATTAAACCTCCGCTATCACCTCGTATTCTTGTTTCTTTAATTCTTTCAATAAGGATTGGGGCTTCGCACTTGAACAAGTTGAAGAGATTTAACTCGATATAGATGAAGTCAATCTGAAGGAGACCACCGGGAAAATAAGATGTGCGAATTTTGATTTGCCTTTAGCTATTATAAGTGGCTTTTGCAGAGTCGCGATTTTGCCACAAGCTAAAAAAGGACCGCTTAAGGTCGCCTGAAAGGAATTGATAAAATAAATGGCGGCGGTTGGAATCGAACCAACGACCTACGGGTTATGAGTCCGTCGCTCTAACCATCTGAGCTACGCCGCCTGAAAGCACTGCCTGATTTGTGATAGCTGATTCAAAGCCGTCTAGCCAGACTTATGGCAAACGCTATCACCGTCAAGCCCGATATTCTAGCATTCGATTTTTTCAAATCGCAAGCGACTTCGATTACAAAAAAAAGGGAATCGGTTATCGCAAACGATAGCGACGACCAATTCCCTTTGAACCTATTTTTCTAAAATGCCGCTTGCTTTTGTATTCATTAAGGGGCGGCGCGCATCTCTACTGACAAATCGTTGTATTATTAGTGATGTCTTTGTCGGTGATTGTACATTTCAAACTGCCGGGAGGGCTTTGCAAAGTTGCATTTCCTTTGTTGGTTCCCGGATCAACCTTCGCCAGCACTCTTCTCTGCGGTGTGTTGTGTTCCAAGGTTGCCACACAGCCTTTCTTCAAAATCGTACCAACTCCTGTGAAAGGTGTGCCGGGCGTGCCTGGTGAACAAAAGCGGTACTCTCCGGTATTTGAATTGAACAAAACTACATTGTTGGGATTGGAGTCATCCTGCACACGGACATCATAAACTGTTACTTTGAATGAACAGATGGCCATATTGCCGCCACCATCTGTTGCCGTGCAGGTAACAGTTGTGGTGCCGACAGGAAAGAGCGCCCCCGATGGCGGAACACAGATGACATTGACATTCGGGCAGTTGTCGCTTGCCATAGGAGCAGGATAATTGACCAGGACGCTTGCGTCACAGGGCTTGCCCGTGACGACGATTTTGTCAGGCGGGCAAGTGATCTGCGGCGGCTGTATATCAACTATAGTAACTTTGAAAGTGCATTGCCCCTGATTTTGTGAAGAATCTGTAACCGTACAAGTAACTGTGGTTGCGCCTATGGGGAAGAAGGTGCCGGATGGCGGATTGCAAGTCGGTGCGCCAACGCCTGGGCAATTATCGGAAACCATCGGCAAGTTAAAGTTGGCAACTGCGCCGCACTTATTCGGTTCATTGTTGACGATAATATCTGCCTGGCAATTGATTGTAGGTGCTTGCGCGTCGTTGACCGTCACCTTGAACGAATAATTCGATACGTTGCCTACCGCGTCGGTCGCTGTGATATGAACGGTAGTCTCGCCTTTGGGGAATGTCGAACCGGATGGAAAATCCACTTCGGTATTTGCGGTGCCGCAGTTATCGCTTGCGGTGACGATGAAGTTGACGACGGCTGAGCATTTGTTCGGGTCTGTCGAGACAACGATATTCGGCTGTTGAAAGATCGTTGGGGGAGTGACATCATTGACAGTGATCTTGAAGGTCGCATCATCCGCGCCTTGAGCCGAGCAGGTGACAGTATGGGTACCGACAGCAAACATGGAACCGGATGGCGGCTCACAAGTCACTGTGCCGCAATCAGAACCGCAGGTTGTCACAGCAGGATACTTGACTGTCGCACCGCAAGCACTGGCGGGCGAATTACCCACAGTCAGGTCATCCGGCGGGATAATCTGACACTTCTTGCGCACAGGGTAAGCAACAAGAGAATCGAGACTGGCTTGGTTATCGCCGCTGTCCTCGCCGGTTGTTGAGACGCCGTCTTTAATCGGCGTCACTCTGCCATCGGGGTCTATGGTTAAGGATTCGACACGCTGGTTTTGGTAGGTTACGAAGAGGCGGTCGCCTGTTGCATTAACCGCAATGTCTGAGAGCCCGCCGTTTAGACCGTCAACATAACCCACATGAAAAGGAGCGAAGACAATCAATTGCGGTTGGCCGCCAGGCAGGATTTTGAAAACGCCTATTCTGGGCGGGTCGAATGAGCCATAACCAACAAAGAGAAATTTGCCATTCGGACTGATATCAATGGTGCCGGAAGAACCGAGAAAAGGGAATACAAACGGGGAACCTTGAATCTGTGATATATTACCGTTCTGGGCAACCTGAAAAACATCTATCACACCTTTTTCCGTCACAAATTCTTTACAGACGTATAAGAGATTGCTTTCACAGTTAAAAACAAGGTCACCGACTCTGCCGTCGCCGCTGCCGCTAAAGGATGAATCTGGAGCCTCTGTGATGAAGCCATCATCGGCAATCGTAAACATCACAATTCTACCATTCGCATCAGCCTCGTTTTGAAAAATACTCAGCGCGAGAAATTTGCTATTGGGGGATACAGTCATTTCCAGAGACCTGAAATTCGCGGAAAGCTGTTCGACTTCCAACTCGGTGAGGGTTCCATCATTGTTGATTCTCAGTGCGTGAACCCTGCGCGTGTTGTTGTTTGCAACATAAAGAAACTTTTCATTCGGCGCGACTGCCAGGGTGAGAACTTCATCTGGACCGTCGTCACCGAGATTGATTGTGCCTATGAAGGTGAGGGCTCCGGTATTCGGGTTTAAGTGAAAAGATGCAACCTCCTGGTCGCCGTCGCTTGAGGCGAAAAGGAAAGGTCCTCTTTCGGTGACGACGATTTTATCGTTGCTGACTCTGGTGTCAGGGGTGCCGCCGCCACCGTCCATACCTTGCGGAGAACCGGGCAATAATTCCAGCGTACCGTCATTTTTCACCTGAAAGCCGGAGACGCTGTTGTTGCCTTTTCTGTCGTTGTTTGTGTAAACAAATTTTCCCTGCGCCAAAGCGCTCAAAGAAAAAATCGTGAGTAAAAGTGTTAGTGTTAAAGTGATATTAAAGAATATGCGTTTCATTATGAACTTCTCCTTCTGGTTCTATATTTTGTTCGGACGAATTTTGCTGCACTAATTAATGCGAAATGTTTTGGCAAAAACTATCATCTAGTTGAAAAATATTTTTTAGTGCTTATTTTGAATGCCTAAGTTTAAGGATGGGCGAGGTGACAAAGTGATGGATACCTTCTGCTGACTGGTACAGAAAAATTGCTCGCGAACCTACTTTTACCTTTCCAACCTCTTCTACCTGATAATCTTCCTGAGGGCTGGCAGAACTGAAAAAGCTTGCAGTTGTTGGGCAATCGCCAAACCTTCCGCCGCTTAATTTGCCTACTCCGTTGGCAGCGTCAACTACAGAGAACAGGTAAACGTTATTTGCGGTTTCCAATAATAGGATTTCCTCAGAATGTAAACCCTCGAATGTCAGTTCATTTGTTGTCATCTTAATTCCTCTCTATTAATCTTCCATTTAATTGAGAAGCCGTTTGTCGGTTCTCAATAGGGTAATGCGTAAATTTGCTGCAATAGCTATCATCAGAAGAAAAAATATTTGCACTTGGGAATTGACCGCCGAGCTGTCGGCGATTTGCTTGACTCCTGGCTTGCGACAACGCAAAAAAGCCAAGAGCGCAAAGAATTTTTCTTTGCGCTCTTGGCTTAGTAAAACTAACTTTAGGTGAATTACGATGAAGCAAACCCTTATGGCTTGGGTGCTTTGTCTAATACCCAGGCATTATCAAAAGCAGTTCCCAGAAGCTTGTACTTATCACCGAAAGTTCCTCCCGAATTAATCAGGAGAGCCACCTGTACGCCGTTCGGATAATTCATGATGCAGGTGCTCATAAACAGTACGCCGGTGCTATTGTTTAGGCCACCGCCGTGAGCTAAGTACAAACCATGATCCCCCTTAACTGACCCGCCTGTTCTCCAACCCAGCATATTATCGTCCATCAACTTGCGCGTCGCGGGAGTTAAGATTTTGTTGTTATAGCGCAAGTGCGCAAGAAATTGCGCCAGATTGACCGCCGACAAAAACCAACCGCCGCCGCCGCTTTTCAACGTCCAGTCGCCTGCCAATGATCCATTCTTTTTATCATCAGGAAAGTTATAAAACCTGGTCGGTAGAAAATCGCCTTCCGATTTACAACTGGCATTCAAAATTCCCATCGGCTCAAGTACAAGCTGGTTGACGGCTTTTACGTATTGGTTGCTTACCAGCGAATTAAACGAATCGAGATTCATTTGTGCATGGGCGTCCAGACTTTTTCTGATCTGTGCCGAAGACAGCATATAGGGGATGATGATACGGAAGATCGCCAGATTGGCATTTTTATATGCATATTCGGTTTTCGGTCTGGTGACGCCTTTCGCGATCCAGTTTCTCAATCCTGCTATATCGGTGTCATATTCCAGATTCATGCCACTGAATTGCGACAGCAGTTCTTTGAAGGTGAGGGTTGTCACGCCCAGACCGCGCGTCCACGAAGCCGGCAAGAAGGCGTTGACTTTGGACTCTATGGTTAGATTCGGATAATCCTTCGCCAGTTTATCCTGCAAGATTTTCAACACGGTCGTCGCCGTCAGGGTTTTGGTTACGCTGGCGATATTCATACGCTTGTCCGGCGATTGCGGCACGCCGTTCGGGTCAATCTTAATACCCTCTTTCGGCATATCTTGACCCAACACGGCTTTGCCGCCCGCGCCCTTCTTCTTCAATTGCCCGTTCTGATTTATCGCATAGGCATAGCCTATGCTCTTACCATCAAGAGCTTTCCTGATGTTCTGCTCAAACAAATCTAGATCAAACTCTTTGCTATTGGTCTTAATATCTCCGCCATTGATGCTACCTTTTGCTTCGGCAATAGAGATTGTAAATACGCTGCTAAAATTCATTAAGGCGATGATCGCCAGTACACAAATAATCATTTTCACTTTCATTGATTTTCTCCTACGCTTCATTAAATATATTTTAAATTGGCCTTGCAGCATTTGCTTTGCCTTTTTCCTTACACGTACTAATGCGTATATCCTGCGCAAAAGCTATCATCCGTTAAAAATATTTTTTGTGGTTCGCACGATTCTATTTATTCAACTCATAGTTTTAAAAATCGAAAAGGGCGACCAATACTTGATCGCCCTTACGGTTAGTTGAGTAAAGAATGGTTGAGCTGACGAAGGCTTACGGATTGAGGACCTTCTTATTCAAGACCCAGGCGTTATCAAAGGCGTCTCTGAGAAGGCCGCGCTTGCTCTGATAGGTGCCCAGAGAGTTAACCAGTAAGGCTACCTGTGCGCCGTTTGGAAAATTCATAATACATCCGGTCATCCCGTTTTTACCGACAGGGATTGTCAGCGTGTCACTGCTATTGATCTCGTCCGGCTTTGTCACTTTCGGGTTGTAAAGCAGGTCGCCGCCGTGCGAATTATATTCGCCATGCTCGCCTTCGACCTTCTGCATCCAACCGAGTTTGAAAGTATCCATCTGAGTGCGTGTTGCCGGCACTAGGATTTTGTCGTTATAGCGCAGGTGCGCCAGAAAGCGAGCCAGTTCTATTGCCGAAAGATACCAGCCGCCACCGCCAGTAGTCAGCGTCCAATCTCCCGTGAGTGAGCTGGGGAAAAAGCTGTCCGGATATCGGTAAAATCTGGTCGGTAGCGGTTCGTTCGGAGTGACACAATCGGCATTGACAATCCCCATAGGTTTGAGAACGAGATCATTGACATGCTGTTTGTAGAGATTGCTGATCTGCTTGTCAAAGTCGGTCAAATTCGTCGCCGCCAGATCGCTGAACTTTTTTCTCTCTGTGGGCTGCATCAGCATCATCGGTATAATGACGCGGAATATCGCGAGATTGGCATTTTTATATTTGTATTCGGATTTCGGTCTGGTGACGCCCATGGCGATCCAGTTTTTCAAACCTTCGATATCGGTTCCAAATTCAAGATTCATGCCGCTCAGTTGCGAGAGCAATTCTTTAAACGTCAATTCGCTGATGCCATTATCTTTTTCCCAGGACTCCGGCAGGAATTTCGCGACCTTCGAATCAATCGTCAAACTCGAATCGCGGGGAACCATTTTGTCTTGAAGAATTTTCAACACCGTTGTCGCCGTGATGGTCTTGGTAATGCTGGCGATATTCATACGCTTTGACGCAGATTGCGGCAAGCCTTTCGGGTCGGCAAGCTTAACCGAATCGGGGATATCGCGTTTCAAAACGGCATAGCCATTGGCGCCGCTCTTTTTTAACTGCCCGTTCATGTTGATGGCGTAAGAGTAGCCTATGGATTTATTATCAAGTGCTTTTCTGATGTTTTGTTCGAATAGGTTAATGTCAAAGGTTTTTTCAAAAGCCACAGGTTCGGCTTTCCTGTTTGCCTTTACCGCAGCAGTTGGGAAGGCACCGCTGAGATTTAAGGAGGCGATAATCGCCAGTAAACCAATTATTATCTTCGCTTTCATTAGATTTTCTCCTCTTATTTACTTTTCATTATTTGAAATAGGCGTTGCCGCAAAGTGCTTCGCCCGTTATTTTTCCGCATGGTTCTGCTTTCAATTACTTAATGCGAAAACTTTTGGCGAAAACTATCATTGCCGCAAAATATTTTTCTTTCCCTTAGTTTCCTGTGTGGATTAGAGAATTGCTGTCGTCTGTGATAAATTTTTTCTCCTTAGATAAAATTATTCCGCTTACTAGAATTGCTACGCCTGACGGAAGTCTTATGGCTGAAAAATCGTCCCACGAAGTTACACAGTTGTTGGTTGCCTGGAGCGAAGGAGATCAAGCTGCGCTTGAGCGATTGGTGCCTCTCGTTCACGCCGAACTTCATCGTTTGGCGAGACGCTACATGGGTAAAGAACGTGCAGGGCATACGCTGCAAACTTCCGCGCTTGTCAATGAAGCCTACATTCGTTTGATTGATTGGAAGAATGCCCGCTGGCAAAATCGCGCCCACTTTTTCGGCGTGTCGGCGCAATTGATGCGCCGCATTTTGGTTGACTTCGCGCGCAGCCGCCCACACCTGAAAGACGGCGAACCTATCAAGGTATCGCTCGACGAAGCGTTCATCATTGGAAACTCGCGAAACTCTGTCATCATTGCTCTTGATGATGCCTTAACCGCCCTTGCAGAGCTTGACCCGCGAAAAAGTCAGATTGTTGAGATGCGTTTTTTCGGCGGTTTATCCGTAGAGGAAACGGCAGAGGTTTTGAAAATATCTGCAATCACAGTCATGCGCGAATGGAATAAAGCAAAGGCCTGGCTTTATCGTGAACTCTATAAAGGGAGCGAAGATGAAGGCTGAACGATTCAAGCAGATTGATGAGATTTTCGATGCCGCTCTTGAACTCGAATCTTTCCAGCGAGACGCTTTTCTTGATCAAGCCTGCGGCAGCGACCTGGAATTACGCAAAGAGGTAGAGTCTTTACTTAAGGCGTATTCTAAAGCTGAGGACTTCATCGAATCACCAGCCCTCGAAGTTGCCGCTCAAGCGCTTGCCGATGCGCAGCCCGTGTCAAATCCGTCTCGAATCAACCAGACTTTCGGGCATTACAAAATCATCTCGCTTTTAGGCGCGGGAGGAATGGGCGAAGTTTATCTGGCGGAAGATTCGCGTCTGGGGCGCAAAGTCGCTTTGAAACTATTGCCCGCGCATTTCACGCAAGACGCCGAGCGCGTGCAAAGATTCAAGCGTGAAGCACGCGCCGCCTCGGCGCTCAATCATCCGAACATCCTGACGATTTACGAAATCGGTCAAGAGAACGACACCTACTTCATCGCCACAGAATTTATCGAAGGCCACACCCTTCATCATCATATTAATCATGCAAAGATGCGAATGCGACAGGCTGTTGATGTAGCTATGCAAATTGCCGGAGCGCTTTCGGCGGCGCACGCAGCAGGGATCATCCACCGCGACATCAAGCCGCAAAACATTATGCTCAGAAGCGACGGCTATGTGAAAGTTCTGGACTTCGGTCTTGCAAAACTGACCGAGCGAGGTGCGCAAGATGCCTTTCAGACGGTTCTCAGTGCCCGCACAGACCCTGGCAGAGTCATGGGAACAATCAGCTACATGTCGCCTGAACAAGCGTTGGGGCAAGAGGTTGACAATCGCACAGACCTCTTCAGTTCAGGCGTTGTGCTGTACGAAATGCTCACCGGATCTACACCTTTCAAAGGGAATTCTGCGGCGGCTATCTTTGATGAAATACTGAACAAAAAGCCCGATCCAATCGCCACATCGAATCCGGAAATCTCTGTCGAGTTTGAGCGCATCATCTATCGCGCTCTGGAAAAAGATAGAGAGGTACGTTACCAAACGGCTTCGGATCTGCGCGCTGAATTAAAACTTCTACAACGAAATCTGGATTCGGGCGCCACCAACTCCGCTTCATCGCCAAACGCCGTATTGCAATCTAGTGGCGCGCCGGCAAGGGGGTTATGGTCAAAGGCGGCGCTTGCGGTTGTGATTGCAGCGATTCTGGTTTTTGGAGGCTGGTTTCTGGCGGCTCGCCTGAAGTCGCCGCCGCCGCCAAACTGGGCAGATGCGAGAGCCCTTAAGGTAACAGACTTTGCCGGTGAGGAAATCTTTCCAAACCTTTCGCCCGACGGCAAATCCTTAATTTATATCAGTCGCATTTCCGGCAATTATGATATCTACTCGAAAAGAATCGGGGCAAAGAAGGCGGAAAATCTTACCGAGAACTATAAGGAAGATGATGTACAGCCGGCGTTTTCGTTCGATGGCAAACGTATAGCCTTTCGTTCATCGCGACAGGATGGCGGTATATTCATCATGTCTGAAACCGGTGAATCGCCAAAGAAATTGATAGACTTCGGACACAATCCCGCCTGGTCACCGGATGGCAAAGAAATTGTCTGCACCGAAAACTCTGTTTCAACCAATACCAGAACGCTAAGCAAAAGCAGGATGTGGATTGTCAATGCGACAACCGGCGAGAGCCGCGAACTGCCCGTGACCGACGCCGTGCAAGCGAGTTGGTCACCGAATAATAAGAGAATCGCTTACTGGAGCGTGCCGGAAGGAACGCAGCGGGACATCTGGACGATTTCAACAAACAAGGACGACGCCAGGCCTGTGATGGTTGATGCGGCTGTAGATTTAAATCCCGTGTGGTCTCCCGACGGCAGGCATCTCTACTTTATCAGCAACCGAAAAGGCACTTTCGGTTTATGGCGCATCGAGATTGATGAAGAGAGCGGCAGGGCTTTAGGAGTGCCCGAGCTCGTGCCGCTGCCATCCTCAAGGTCTAGCCACATCAGTTTTTCACGCGACGAGAAACGTCTGGCCTTTACGCAAATCACCCAGCCTCAAAATGCCCAGCGCCTGACCTTTGACCCGCTCACGGAAAAGCTGATCGGTGCGCCTGAAAATGCCACGTACGGGTCAAGCACGGTGGGCGCGCCAGCTATCTCGCCTGACGGAAGTCTGCTTGCTTATACAAAGTCAGGGGCAGGTATTGAGTCGGAAGTGTATGTCTTGAAAGAGGGCACCACCCTGACCAATCAGATTACCGAAAATTCCGGCGCCAACTTAATTCCGAGGTGGTCGCCGGATAGCAAGCGGATAGCCGTTTATTCAAATGAAAACGGTCCTCTTCAAATCTACGCCATGAATAGCGATGGCAGCGGCAGGCAGCAACTGACTGATGCCGGCGGGCGTGGCGCAGTCTACGGTATATGGTCACCGGTTGACAACCGGCTGGCATACAGCCTCTTCAGCGGCAAAACCTATATCATGGATTTGACCAAGCCTTTTAAAGAGCAGACCCTGCACGAGACCCCTTTTTTCCCGAATTCCGATGACCACTTCATTGCCTGGGATTGGTCACCGGACGGCAAATATTTAGCGGGCTGGAGAGCCGGAAACAAGGCCGCGGAAAGCGGACTTTACATATACTCTCCGGAAACCCGGCAATACGAACGCATCTCTGAAATTGGCGGGCGCTCGATCTGGTTAAATGATAGCCGCAGGCTGATTTTTACCACCTCAGACACCCTCTACCTTATAGACATAAACAGCAAAAAAGCGAAAGCCTTACACTCTTTCGCGCCAAACAATATTAGCGGGCCCTCAATCACCAAAGATAACCGCTTAATCTATTTGGC
>JANMSG010000854.1:0-5920 GCA_031389065.1 Acidobacteriota bacterium
GGATGATCCGGCGCGAAGGTTTGGGCAGTCAGTAGGTTATTGAGCGCTTCGTTGAAGGCGCCGCGTTTCGTCTGCGAAACGGCGAGATTGATTCGCGGCTCGGGATAGGATGGTTTGTGTTCTAAGCTTTTGGCATACGCCTGTTCGGCAAGCGCAGATTTCCCCTGTTGGTCATAGACCCACCCCAGATTATAGGAGGCAGAGACGTTCGTCGGACTGATTTCAATTGCCCGCAGCAGTTGTTCTTCGGCTTCTGCAAAGCGATTCTGAGAAGTGTAAACGACGGCCAGATTATAAAAGGTTTCCGAGTAAGGCGCGCCACCGGCTATCGCTTTTAAATAATTTTGCTCTGCTTCAAAGGGCTTTCCCTGGGTTCGATAGAGATCGCCCAGATTCGAAAAAGAGTCATAAAAGAGCGGGTCGTTTTCAAGCGCTTTTAAGTAAGATTTCTCTGCTTCTACCGGATTGTTTTTATTGAAGTAATAGGCACCAAGGTAATTGTGCAGGAAGGGTCGATTTGGCGCGTACTGCAGCGCATTGTTTGCCATCGTCAGGTCATCTTTCCAGGTGTTGTTTTGTGAAAAAGTAAGCCCGAAGAGTATGAGGCAAATCACGCTCACGGCGGTTTGAAAAACGATCTGCTGATGCGCTTTGAATAATTGGCTCAACCAATAGATGGCTTGAGCCAGCAAGATACAAAAACCCACCGAAGGAATATACAGATAGCGGTCGTGAATCAGCGATTCATGAGGATTGAATGCTTTCAGGTTTAGCACCGGAAGTAAGAACAGCAACAACCATAGCATTGCCCGTCTGCCGACTTGCGAAGTTTGAGTGAGCCAGACGGCTAAAACAATCAAAGCTGCTACGGCTATCAAGGAAGATAAAAAGCGCGGGTCTGAAACCTCGCGGATATAGTCTTGATCGTAAATCACAGACAGCGGATAGGGGTAGAAAAGCATTCGCGCATATTGCAATAAAACTGAGGGAATGGTTAATAAAACTTCGGTTGTCGTGATGCCTACAGCCTTCTGTTCGGTCTTGCTCAGAAAACCTAAAACGAGATAACGCGATGCCATATAGAAAACGACCAGCGCGATATACGGCGCACAGCGTTTGAATGAAAGAACGATTTTATTGGCGAGTGATTCATCTTTTGGTCGGTCAAAAAATTCTCTACATGCCAAAAAAATAGGAAAGGCTACGGCTACCTCTTTGCTAAACAATGCCAGTCCAGCAGAAACCAAGCTCAAGACGAGCAGATAGGTTTGCCCCGCTTGCCATTGCCTGCCGCGATAATACTTTTCATAAAAAAATAGGGAGCTTAAAAGAAAAACGGCGGCTAAGGGATCGGGTATTCCTGAAATCCAGGCGACCGATTCGCTATGAACCGGATGCAAGCCAAACAGCAGCGCTGCCGCAAGCGAAACCTCTTTCGACATCTCCCATTGCAGAGCCAGCTTATAGACTAAAAAAGTTGAGGCAAGGTGAAATAGCAACGAAACCAAATGCCAGCCGAAAACGCTGGTGCCGAAGAGTTGATGATTAATGATGAGGACGGAGTTGAATACAGGTCTGTAATAAAGACCGACTGCATCCGGTGACGAGGCGTTCATGAATTGCCACACACTTTGGACAAACATCTTTGGAATATTTGCAAGGCTACCGAGCGAAGGGTTCTTCAGGATTTGAAACTGATCGTCATAAACAAACTCCCCACTAAGCGAGTTGAAGAATACAAGAGTCGTGATTGCCAAAACGCCTATCAGCATAAAGCGCTGGTGCTTCCTGGTTTCTGCCAGAGCGATGGCTTGTTCAACTCGCTGTTGTCGCGCGCTTGGCGCTGAAGTGTCTGTTTCTCCTGTTGAATCCACAGCAACCGGCGATTGAGTTATGGTGATCTGTCTTTTTCCTTTGCGATTTCTAGCCATAATGAAGATTTTAATATCATCTTGCCAAGTCGTCTGCAAGCTATTTGGCGGTTTTATAACGATTCCGTAAGAACTCAATAATTGGGGGTAAAATCGAGATGAAGACGATAGCAAGAATCACGATGGAAAAATTCTTTTTGACAATCGGAATGTTGCCGAATAGATAACCGGCAGCCAGACAGATGGCAACCCATAGGATGCCGCCAACGATGTTATAAGTGATGAAGCGCGCATAATTCATGCTACCGATTCCTGCAACAAAGGGCGCAAAGGTTCTGATGATGGGTATGAATCTGGCGATGATGATGGTTTTCGCGCCGTACTTTTCATAAAACTTTTGCGTGCGAATCAGATGCTCTTTCTTGAAAAAGCGAGATTTTTCCTGGGAGAAAACTTTTGGTCCAAAGTATGATCCAAGCCAGTAGTTGACCGTGTCGCCGATGATTGCCGCTACAGAGAGCAGGATGAAGAGCCAACCGACATTGAGCGAACTGCCTTCGATTGCAGCCAGGGCTCCCGCAGCAAACAGCAGGGAGTCGCCGGGTAAAATCGGGGTGACGACTAATCCTGTTTCGCAGAAGACGATGAGGAAGAGAATCAAGTATGTCCAAAGCCCGTAACTTTGAGTGATTTCGCTTAGGTGTTTATCAAGGTGTAGAAAGATATCTAGTAAGGATTTTATGAATTCCATGACTCCAGTGTTTTCCCGCCCTTTGTTTCAATATTTGATAAGGGATTGATTCGAAATGTTTTTCAAATGTATTTACAATTCTGTGATCGAATTATAACCCAAAATGTAACCGCAGATTGTAACTGAGGACAGAGTAAAAGAACAAAGCATTCCCGCAAATCAGCGCGAAAGATTTAGAAATTGTGCCTAAAACAAGGCGTTGGCGTCCAATGAAAAGTGAAGCTGATGAGGGGGGACTTCTCTGCCACTATTGCGGGAGATGTGAGAACGGGATATGTCGTACTTTTAAATGAAATAGGAGATTTTAGAAATCTGTCTGCAATGACCGAAAGATGATCGTTATGATTGCCAGCCGTGTTTCCCTATGAGTTTGACAAAGACGCAGGCTCCGTGATCTTCGCGCTTGATGCCATTTTCAGTTTTGATAATACGAACCAGTGTTTGTTGGTCAGTTTTGCCGACTGGAAGAACCAATCGCCCGCCGATTTTTAATTGAGCCACCAGCGGTTCAGGGATGTCCGGGCTCCCTGCAGCCACCAAAACCGCGTCGTAGGGCGAGTATTCGCTCCAGCCGAGAGTTCCGTCAAAGCATTTAATCGTGGCGTTGAAGCAGCCGATTTTCCTGATGTTGGCTTGCCCATTGCGAGCCAATTCGCTGATGCGCTCAAGCGAAAAGATTCGTCCGGCTACGGCAGATAGAACAGCCGTTTGGTACCCGGAGCCTGCACCGATTTCAAGCACGGTTGAGTCTTTGTCAACTTCTAAAAGCTCTGTCATACGCGCAACCATATAAGGCTGCGAAATGGTTTGCATATCGCCAATTGGAAGCGCGTGGTCGCCATAGGCTTTTCCTGCAAGGGCTTCAGGGACGAACAGATGACGTGGAATTTCGAGCATGGCTTGCAGCACGCGCTCGTCTTTAATGCCGCGATTGCGTAATATCTCGATCATTTTGGTGCGTTGCGGCTGATTTAAACCGGCGACTTGTCTATCTGAATAAGTTCGATTTGGTTTCATGTGTTCAAAGCTTCGGAGTTCAATTCCCAGTCTAACGATTTAATCTTTTCTAAAGCGTTGTAATCGGTCAGGTCGTTGCGAAGCGGCGTGATGGAAACAAAACCTTGACGGCAAGCTTCGTAATCCGTGCCGTGCTCTTCGTTCCAGGTTAAAGCCTCTTCGCCAATCCAATAATAGGTTCGGCGACGCGGGTCTGTGCCTTCGACAATTGTTGGGCGTAAGATCTTGGCACCCTGTCTGGTGATGCGTATCCCTTGAACGGGTCCGGGCGGAACATTGACATTTAACAAAGTGCCTTGCGGCAAGCCAGTTTTCAGGATGAGTCGCGCAATATCTGCCGCCAATTCAGCGGCGTGCGAGTAATCAAATTCGCCGCCTTGAATCAGGCTCACGGCAATGCCTGGCAAGCCGTACATAGAGCCTTCTAAGGCTCCCGCTACGGTTCCAGAATAGGTGACATCGTCGCCGAGATTGCCACCTCTGTTGATGCCTGAAAAGACGATGTCCGGCAGATTTCCGGATAAGATTTTATTCATTGCCAGCGTGATACAATCGGCAGGTGTGCCATCCACTGCATAGTGATTTTTATCTACAGCATCTATGCGAAGCGGGCGTGTCAGTGTCAAAGAGCGTGAGGCGGCGCTCATCTCGTGAGCGGGCGCGACGACAAAGACTTCGCCCACTTTTTTAAGCGCCTTTGCCAGCATCTTGATGCCTGGCGAATGAATTCCGTCGTCGTTGGTAACTAATATTTTCGGCATAAAGACCCGATTTTCTCGTGTTCTGTTTTCTTTATTTTCCTTCTATTTTTACAGCAAGAGCTGGAAAGTTTTTGCAAGTTGTTGCGACCTGTCTGTAACTTGAGATTGTAGCGTATGAGTTGCGCAAAGCCAAAACGATTCCAACCAAAGGTACTGAAGTAATCCTGTGTTGCAGGAAAAACAGCAAAGAGAGAGTAGGGGCAAGGCTTGTCCTTGCCCGAATTTTGCAACGCAAAATAAAGTATGGATAATCCAGAGGCATTTTGAATCCACGATTTCAAATCTGGAAAAGGGCAACTTATGGTTTTCTTATCGCTACGAAATTCAGTAATATTTTGCTCTTGTCGGAAAGCGAATTGAAAGTTGTGAAGAGGGAGTCCCATCGTTGGCTGGAATGAGGCGAAAACAAGCCGGATTTTGTGTTAGATCACCTAATTTAAGTGGGAGCTACAACAGATGTCGAACGAATTAAACTACGGAGCAATGTTGAAGATAGCCATCGAGCAAGCCCGTCAGGGATTAAGCGAAGGCGGCATCCCGATTGGTGCGGCACTCTTTGATGCTGACGGCAAATTACTTGCCGCGGGCCATAACCAGCGCGTGCAGGAAAACGACCCCTCTATACACGGCGAGACTGATGCCTTTCGCAAAGCCGGAAGACAGCGTACCTACCGAGACAAGATCATGGTGACGACGCTCGCGCCCTGCTGGTATTGCAGCGGTTTGGTGCGTCAATTCCGTATTGGCACGGTTGTGGTCGGCGAATCGGTGAACTTCGCAGGCGGAATTGATTGGTTACGAGAACACGGCGTTGAAGTGATAGATTTACATTCTCAAGAATGTGTAGAGATGCTGGCAAATTACATCGCCGCTAGTCCAGAGATCTGGAACGAAGACATCGGTGAGGAATAGGCATCAGACCCAAAGTTAATATTTATGACAACATACACGTTTACAATCGAAGATGCGCCAGGCGATGAAGACGTCCAAGCCCTTGCCCAAGGGTTGACCGCCCACGCGCTCCCACACACAAAGGAGCCGGGTTTCCAACCAATTGGCGTGTTTATGCGCGATGAAAACGGCGCGCTCTTTGGCGGCGTGTGGGGCTACGTAAATTGGAACTGGTTATCCATAAATCTTGTATGGCTCTCGGATGACCTGCGCGGCGGTGGATATGGACGGCAAATGATAATTTCTCTTGAAGACGCGGCACGAGAACGCGGTTGTCAGTACGCCCACCTCGACACCTTCAGCTATCAAGCTCGTCCATTTTACGAAGGACTGGGTTATGAGGTCTTTGCCACCTTGGAAGAATATCCCCCAGGGCATCAAAGATTCTTTCTGAAGAAACGGTTGACCTGATATCTTTACTCGCTTGTCACTTTGACGTTGTACTTGTTGGGTGTGTTGTTCCTGGTCGAGTTGTCCGCGCTGATATCGGTGCTGCGCGTGTACTTCGTCGCGATGTACTAGGAGAAGGGTCTCACCGATCGTCTGGTGCGTCGTCAAGCACAGCGCTA
>JANMSG010000936.1:0-5103 GCA_031389065.1 Acidobacteriota bacterium
ACAACCAGAGCACATCTGACTCTTCAAAAGTATGTTTCTAACTCAGTCCTCAGTCCTTTAAGATTGAAGCCAATACCGCTTTTTGAACGTGTAAACGATTTTCCGCTTCATCAATTGCCGCGCTTTGCTCACCATCCAAAACTTCATCCGTAACAATGACATTGCGACGCACTGGCAAACAGTGCATAAACCAACCGGTATCGGTAGATTTCATCACATCTTCATCTATGCGCCAGTCTTTGTAGGCTTGACGCGCCGCTATATCGCCTTCTGCGTTGCCGTAAAACTCTTTGCCGCCCCAGCTCTTTGCATAAATGATTTTTGCACCTTTGCAGGCTTCTCTGTAATCGCGCGAAATGTGAATGCGCCCGCCATTTGCTTCGGAAGCCGCCTTCACCTCTTGCATCATCTCGTCACCTAAGTCGTATTCCGGCGGACAGGCAATGGTTACATCAAGACCGAATTGCGCGGCAATGAGGGCAAACGAATTCGGCACAGCCATCGGCAGTGGCTTTGGGTGATACGCCCAGGACAGCACCACACGGTCGTGTTGGAGTGCGCCGAGCTTTTCGCGAATGGTTAAGATGTCTGCCAGAGATTGAAACGGGTGAAAGCGCGATGATTCAAGATTCAACACCGGCACATCGCTGTAACGAGCGAACCCGCGCACAATCGCGTCCTGCATATCTTCTGCATAATTATGCATTTCAGGAAAGGCACGAACCCCTATGGCTGCGACATAACGCGACAAGACGCGCGCCGCTTCTTTGATGTGTTCGGTTTTGTCAGCATCCATCACCACGTTTTCGCGGTACTCCAGACTCCAGGTGCCTTTGCCAATGTCTAAGGATGTAGTATTGCCGCCAAGTTCATAAACCGCGATCTCCATAGAAGCGCGCGTACGCAGCGACGGATTGAAAAAGATGAGCGCGACGCTTTTGCCCGCTAAAGGTTTCTCGACGTACTCACGCGCTTTGATTTTCGCCGCCAGGTCAATGAGTGACGTAAGTTCGGCGGTTGTAAAATCGCCGGTGCTTAAAAAATCTCTGTCTTTGATGTTCATAGGTTAGACCTAGCAGTATAGCGTGATGTCCAAACGGCTTGCCAGTTTGGATGAGGATAATTTTAAGGAACGGTTCACTCAAGGTTCAATACATAGATTTCATTATTACCGTCGCCTTGCTCTGAAAAGCAATCTTCTTGCCATTGGGTGACCGGCAGCCATTGTCTAGCAGCCGTAAAACGGCTGCACTAGGTCTCCAAAGGGTAAGCTGCCCTCAGGCGTAAGAGTCGTTACTTTTGTTTTATTCTCCAAGACCTGTACGTCGCAGCAGGTCTTGAAACCTCGGATCTGCACGCAAAGGGTCGAGATTGGGATGTACTTTGAGGTAGATCAAGCGATACGTATGCTCAGCGTAAGACTGCTCGAGCATAGCGATGGCTTGATCGGTTTGGCCAAGCTGGGCGAAGGCTTCAGCGGCATCGAAAGCCGCGCCAATGGGTTTCAATACCTCGAACCGCTTGCGCCAGTATTCTTGCGCATTCAAGGGCAGGGAAGGATGAATAGTGGTGGGCGCCGAGTCTTTACCGCTCATCAAGGCGACACGTTTCTGATTGGCTTCCATCGCTTCTCTGTACATCCCTTTGCGCTCGTAAGCGCAGCCGAGATAGGCATAGGCGAGGCTGAAGTTCGGGTCCATCTCAAGCACCTTTTCGCACTGGGCAAGCATGCGGTCGTTGTCGCGCGCCTGATACCAAATCCAGGCTTCGACCGAGCGAATGACAAGCGAGAGCGGATCCAACTCCTGGGCGCGACGAATCTCAACCAGAGCTTCCTCAGGTCTGCCCATGGCAGCAAGATATTCCCCATACCACTGGTGCGCCGTGGGATAGTGGGGATTCAATTCAATGGCTCGCTCGAAAGCCTGCTCAGCGCCCTGCCAGTCCCATTCGTATGTGGCTTTGAGCATCGCCAGAGAGGTGTGGGCTTCAACCAGCGTGTCATCAATGGCGAGCGCCTGGAGCGCCGCTCCCTTCGCCTTGGCGTAGGCCTCCTTCGGTGGCAGGATGTCAAAGTCACTCATGACACTGTAAGAGGCTGCCAGTCCGGCGTAGGCACGGGCATAATTCGGGTCAAGCTTGATGGCCTGCTCGAAGTAAGCGACGCTTTTCTCCAATCCCTTGATGTTTCGCTTATCCCAATAGTAGCGGCCTTCCAGGTAAAGGCGCTGGGCTTCGACATTTTCCGTGTCATGTCTGGACACCAGTTTACGTTCAGTGCCAGCCAGTTGCGGCAGCAGAGCTTGCGCCGTGTGCTCCGCCAGCGCGTCTTGCAGAAAAAAAGGATCGCTGCTGCGTTCATCGAAGGTTCTCGCCCACAACTGCTGACCATCGCTGACGCGCAGCAACTGCATCCGGATGTGCAGGCGTTCGCCAGCGCGCTGAAAACTGCCGTCGAGCACTGCATCCACTTGCTGTTCGCGGCCGGCGACCAGCGGATCCAGAGTTTTACCCTCATATCTCTGTACCGCGCCCGTCGGCCGCACGACGAGTTGGCGCAGCCGCCCCAGGCGTTGGATCAAGGCATCAGCCAGCTTCAGCCCCAGTGAGGGATCATCCTGGTTCGGCTCTAAGGACTTGAGCGGCAGCACCGCAACCGTCTTGATCTCGGATTGACTTGGGTGTATGAAGCGAATAGATACAGCAATCGTGACCGTCAACAAGACAAGAATCAAAAGCGCAACGTGCGCTTTGCGGGTTTTCCACAAGGAGACGTTTCCAGTGGCAAGAAGCTTTTGCGCCTTTCCATCGAGCGACCGATTGGGGATTTGTCGGAGATTTATTGTCTCTTCTATGATTTCTTCGCTGATGATCTGAGCGATGATGTGCTTTTCGATAATCTGTGGCTGGCCAACGGCCTCCATTTTCTGAAGACTGCTTGCGGGCGTGATGACTTTTACCTCGGCAACAAAACGATAGCCGCGTCTAGGAATCGTCTCGATATATTTTCTTCCCTCGCCGTCCTCAGTGAAGACTTTTCGCAACAGAAAGATGTGTTGCGCCAGATTGGCTTCTTCAACAAACGCATCCTTCCACAGCCGATTCATCAATTGCTCTTTCGAGACCACCTGGCCACTGCATTCAACCAGCACGGTTAATAATTCAACGGTTTTGGGGGGCAATGGCACGGCGTCTTCTTCGCGGAACAAAACCCGCTTCTCAGCATCCAACTGATACCTGCCAAATTTATATAAACCACTGATTTCTTTACTCATACCCTGCCGTTGAGGAATCGTTGAGAAAAATTTGAGTCTTTCTTAAAGACTTTTTCGAGCCTGCAAGTTTATCGTCTGCCCGTTCGCAAGCGGCAGAGAGAAACCGGCTCAGGTTCGTCGGCAATTATATTGCCAGCGGCGGCTGGCGGCAATGCGCAGAGCGAAGAATAAAAGATCGAGGCGTTGAAGAAGAATTTCCTGACACCCCGTGGATACTCTTCAGGACCCCAGGAAGCGAGACTTCTGGAACTTATGGATTCTTTTTTGAATACCGTCATAGCCAGAGGTTCAAAAGAGAGGGGAAGGATTTTGTGACAATACGAAAAACCAAAACCACGATTGAGATTCATCAGGCCTATGTCATCAGACAAGGCGAAAACTTCGCCCCTGTGCTGAGTTCGGAATGTGTGACGGGTGCGGCTTCGATGGTGACGCCGGAAGAGGCGGCGACCGTAACCGGGGTGCCGCGCCGCAGCATCTATCGCCTGATTGAAGGCGGCTTGATTCATTACCTCGAAGCCGCAGACGATTCGTTACTGGTCTGCCTCAACTCGATTCCGACGATGGGAAATCCTGGCGAGTTCGGCTGACCCGCTTTGCGCCGTGTGATTGAGCGCAAGCCTCCGGCAGGCACTCTTTTGAACGAGTTGAAATTTTGAACTGTCCATTTCAGAAAGGAAAGAACGATGTCATATCTAGCCAAACAAAGTGAAAAATCAATAGGTAAGGAAACACTCATGAAAATCAAGCAATCGGGAGCGCTTCGAATCGTTGTGCTCATCTCTTTACTGGTGAATCTGACAATCTTATCGAGCCGCATCAAAGCCGACACCGGAAGTTGCGAAGGGGTAACCATCACCTTGCCCTTCACCGATGTCGGCAGCAGCGCCTTCTTCTGCCAGATTGCTGGGGCGTATTTTTCAGGATTGAGCAACGGCACGACGGCGACGACCTATAGCCCCGGTAATGTTGTCACGCGCGAGCAGATGGCGGCTTTCATCACGCGCACGCAGGATTCGGCACTGCGGCGCGGCAGCCGGCGAGCGGCGCTCAACCAATGGTGGACGCCAACTCCAACAGGCTTGGCTCAAACCACGGTCGGCGATTATCCGAGGTTCGCTCGATCTGACGGGCAAGACATATGGGTGTCCAATGTGCTCAGTGGTACGGTTATGCGCGTGCGCGCCAGCGACGGCCGGTTGCTGGAAACCTGGACCGGGGCAGCTGGGGCCGATGGGGTATTGGTTACGCAAGGACGAGTCTTTGTCATTGGGGACACAAACCCTGGCAAGCTTTACGTGATCGACCCAAGGCAGCCGGCGGGGGTGGTAATTCCTCTGACGAGTTCTTTGGGGGATGGTCCCGCTGGGATTGCTTTTGATGGAGAGTATATCTGGACAGCAACGATAAACGGTAACTCAATCATAAAAATTGATCCTGTAACTGGAGCTGTAGGGAACAACTCAAGAGGATACAGCGGTCCCTTCGGTGTTCTCTACGACGGCGCGAACATCTGGGTGACAGACCTTGGCGACAATACGCTCAAGAAGGTGAATTCGGATACAAGCATCGCCTTTTCGCTCCCAGTAGGTGCTACCCCAGCGCTCCCTGTTTTTGATGGGATGAACATCTGGGTGCCGAACCAGAGTTCGAACTCGGTGACCGTCATTCGTGTGAAAGATTCGCAAGGCAACCCCTTGACGACTCCCTTTGTCCTGACCACGCTAACCGGCAACGGCTTAATGACCCCAACCACAGCAGCCTTCGACGGGCAGCGGATCCTGGTGACGAATTTATTCGGCAATAGTGTATCGCTGTGGAAGGCGAC
>JANMSG010000955.1:0-4168 GCA_031389065.1 Acidobacteriota bacterium
AAGCTTTCCGAAAGGCATAACAACCGTGAGTTGTGTGACGACCGACATCTCGAAAAATACTGCGTCCTGCACCTTCACGGTGACGGTCGCCGACACTCAGGCACCAACCATTGCCTGTCCGCCGAATCAAACGCGGGTGGCGGCAAGAGTGGGGGATGCAACAGCGATGGTGACTTATCCAGCACCTGTTATCGGCGACAACTGCGTGGGAGTAAGCGTTGCTTGCGTACCGCCATCGGGTTCGGCATTCCCTCTTGGAACAACGACGGTGACTTGCACGGCGACCGATGCGAGTGGCAACACGACGAATTGCACCTTCACGGTGACGGTCTTCGACATCGGCTTGCAGGATGATTCGAACCCGGCAACCGTAGTCCTGGTGAACTCGTCGACCGGGCAGTATCGCTTCTGTTATAGCGGAACAGTCTTCACAGGCACAGGTTCGGTCAGTAGGCTGGGCAGCACCTACATGCTGAGCCATACTGCGACGGATCGCCGGGTCACGATACGAGTCAATGGGAGCGCATCTCCCCCCAGCGGCACGGCTTCGTTGCAAACCCCGCCAGGAGTGACCAGTTGCACGATCACCGACCGCGACATTCGCAACAACTCCTGTCAATGTCCGTAAAGTGGTTTCGCTCCTTAGGTTGATGCACTGCCAATGTCAAATAGATGGCAGCACATCTTCCTGGGGTAGGGGCTTATTTTTTTGGTTGAGATAATCTTTACCCTATCGTCAGGCGGGGTAAAAATCAAACTTCAAGCGATTACTTGTCTGAGCATCAACAGCAGATTGCTGGTTATACAATGGAAACCAAGTTTTTTAAGTTTCAGAGTTACGCCTTGCGATTTAACTTTTCCGAATGTAGAGCGTTTCGCCAATGCTGCATTGGGGAAATGAAAGAAGGTTAGGGAATCCCTGGCGCAGTAATAAAGGGCATAGATTACTGGGAATCGGCCGGTCCGTAGATGATAGCCGAGGCGTCCACCATCGGATGCTCGGTATCAGGTTTGTCCAAGTTTGCATCAAAGACGCAGGTTTGATTGCGTCCGTTGCGCTTGGCTCTGTAGAGCGCTTGATCCGCTTTTTGCACTAAGTCTAAGGCGCTGATGCCGTCCTGCGGGAACGAAGAAACTCCGGCGCTAATCGTAATATTCATCGTTTGTGAAGGGTCTGTCGGTGAAGCTGAAAACGCATGGCTTTCAACCCTTTTCCTGATGCTTTCCGCAACCTCAACCCCCTCTTCAAACGAACCGAAAACATAGGCGAAATATTCTTCGCCACCATAGCGCGCCGCTCTGTCTACGCTGCCAATTACGTCGCGTATAATGTGCCCCACATCACGAATCATGTGCGAACCTACTAAATGTCCGCGCCCATCATTGACTGTTTTGAAACGATCCAAATCAAGCATGATCACGGAAATGTCCTTTTGCTCATTACGGTTTACGGCTTGATTAATCAAGCGATCTAAATCAGCAAATAGACTACGACGCGAACGTAACCCAGTCAGTTCATCTGTCTGTGTCAACTGATGTAAGCGCTCTTGAAACTCTGCTTCAAACTCATCTAGCATAGCGAATTTCATCAAATGATTCCCGACTTTTATTTTGTCACCGTCTTGAAGGAGTTGTCCCGAGTTCACTAATTGCCCGTTGAGGTACGTGCCATTTGTCGAGCCTAAATCATTGACGAAATACTCCAGGCAGCCACCTTCAACCATCAGCTGATAAACTTCTGCGTGAAAGCGCGAAGCAACATCATCTCTTAAAACGATATCGCACATAGAGCCACGACCTATAGAGGTCCGCTCTTTATCGAGTTGAAGAGTTAAGCCAATTGGTTGTCCTTGGATAACAACCAGTACAGGCCTCTTGTTCGCAGATGGTTGGAGGTCTTTGAGCTCAAGTTTTAATGTGTGTTCCGCGTCGTTCACAACTATAACCCTATGGCTTGCCTAATATATCAATAACCGTGTATTACACGCAAACCAATGAAAATCAATCAGACCTATTCCTTGACTGCTCCATGTAGGGCAACTACAATCGAATGGATTGAGCAGCATCCTACAAGCGGCTCGTAAAGAGTGCGAATACATTATGAATGAAGAAAAAATAATCAATGAAACCAGTCTTTCTGAAAAATCTTGCTTCGGCATTGACCGGTTAGCCGAAGCCGAATTACCTACGGAATTCGGTCTATTTAAAATCATAGGCTTCCGAGGCAGAGAGACCGAGGAGGACTTTGTCGCCATGGTCAAAGGCGAGCTTTCTCCTGAAAGAGCAAGCCTTGTTCGCATCCATTCGCAATGTTTGACAGGCGACGTTTTTCATTCAATTAAATGCGATTGCGGTCCACAACTTCATTATGCGCTACGCAAGATTGAAGAAGAAGGTCACGGTGTCCTCATCTACCAGATGCAGGAAGGTCGCGGCATCGGCATCATCAATAAAATTCGCGCCTATGCTTTGCAAGACACAGGGCAAGACACCGTGGAAGCAAATCTCTCTTTAGGCTTTGAAGCCGACCTCAGAAGTTACGAATGCTGCGCCGAAATTTTTAAACAGTTGGGACTTCAGAAGGTTCGCCTGATGTCGAATAATCCTGATAAGATCGCCGCCGTGAAAGCGTCAGGACTTGAGGTAGTCGAACGCGTATCAATTGAAATAAAGGCGCGCGATACCTTCCTTAATTATATGAAGACCAAAAAAGAAAAGATGGGACACATCCTCGAAAAGATAACCGTGGAGTGAATTCATTATCTGTTAATTATCCAAAAATAAATCATTGCCGATCATTTGATTTCAAGATTTAAGAGATATAAGAATTATGGTTGAAGTTATTCTGAAACAATTCGAGACGCCTGATGAGATCCGAATTTTTGAAAAAGGCAAATTTGAGATTGTAAGAATTGGCGGTCTCACAATCGGCAGAGCGACTTATGATGCTGGTTGGAAATGGTCAGTACATGTCAGTCCAATAGCCGGAACACCACTTTGTGATGTCGAGCATGTAGGCTTGGTCATATCCGGGCGGGCAATGGCAGCTATGGAAGATGGTACTGAAATCCAACTGACACCAGGAAATCTTTTTTACATTCCACCAGTCGCGCATGATAGTTGGGTGATCGGTGAGGAACCATACGTATCCTTACATTTCTTAGGAGCCGAGACCTACTCCAAATAATCGAAAATGTATTCTTTGGAGGCAAGGAGTTGTCATGCCGAAATACACAGACAACCTCAAGGAATTAGAAAAAGCAGCCCAACAAATAAAGTCTGTGGAATTGCGTGATCCGCTGCAAAAATTTGCCAGGATAAAACTTCATCCTCTTAAACTTCGCCATCTCACTACCCTTCAAGTACAATTCGATGAACGGTTAAAGGCGATTCTCTTTGAACCAGAACCTACGGAAGCTTTTTACAAGCTCTGTTATCTTTACTCTCAGGCTTTGACAGAACAAAGAGTAGAGATTAGAAAGCGGTGGGATTTTAACAAAACCTGGGAACTTCCGGACCAAACAACTTTAGCCTGCAATCTTCCGGAGGATCGTTCCAGTGAAGAGAGAATCCGAGCATCTCTTATCTATACTTCCTTAATGAATGATTATGATTACAGAGATGTGTTAACGTGGTTGGCTCCTATCTACCATAGTGCCATGATATCCGGGATAAACGCAGATCTCTTATTTAAAGAAATTTCAAACATTTCGTCTCCAATCGCTGCATCGTTAATTCACAGCTTTATCAATCGTGATCCAAACTCAAAATCTCTTTCAGCTTGGTGTTTGGAAGAAGAACCTACCGTGCAGGGAGTGAAAATCATACATCGCTGAAATAAAAAAATTGTACACACGATTCGCCAGTAATTCCGCCCAACATATCACAGGATTCGGTTTACTTCCTCTTCTGTTACAGCTACACAATTGCCGTTGGATTTTTCTAATACCAGTAGAAAATCGCCATCGCGTTTAATTGCCAGTCTCTTTGTTTGAACTTCTTCGACTGGAAGCGATTTGATTTGATTCAATTCATCCTTTGAGACATAAACCTCATCGCCCCATTGCATGATCCAAAGACCTTGCTCAGTGTTTGCCAGAACCGTTCGTATGCTGTCGCGTTCAGCTTGTCTTGCTTGATATTTTTCCATCTCCGCTCTGATAATCGC